>JAYUBJ010000687.1:0-3072 GCA_043740915.1 Verrucomicrobiota bacterium | reverse complement strand
TACAACATTCAATCGTGGCGTTGGCGGGGCTTGGCTGTTCGAGCCGGCGGATCGCGCGTGAACTGGACCTCCACCGGGAGACGGTGGGCAAATATCTACGGTTGGCGGGGACAGGGGTCCTAAACATTGACACAACGCGGATGGAACTATGGAATAGCAGGGATTGTTTGGGTCAATGTTCACCGATTCATCCAGCGGTTTCACGATCACACACAGTTCGGTGAGGAACGACTCCACTCAGTTGCCACCGCGGGAGGGCGACTACTTCGGCTTCCCACGTAGCTCACGCGTGGGGATAGTCGACAACGCGTTGACCGAGGCGGCTGGCTGGCTGGATCCCGCCGGATCGGTCGGTCGCGTAGTGTTGAACTGGATTGCCGGACTGCCAGCCTTACCACTTTGCACCGAGGAACCCAGCTGGACGGCGGTGCCTGGAACGGGGGGAACTCCGGTTGGGATTGGTGCGGGAGCGACCGCGTTCTTAATGCCGTTGTTCACGAAGTCGAGGACGCTGGTTTTCCCATTCATGGCAATCTTCACACTGCCGGCCAGTTCATCAATCTCCACCACCTGGAGCAGGGAATCCTCGGAATACTCCCCTTCGTTGACGGTCAGATAGAGCGGGTTGCCCTTGCCCGCGGGCGTCACCACCAGCATCGCCTTCTTCGGAATGGTGATGCCGATGAGGCCGGTGAGTTTGATGTTCGGGGGCGGGCCTTCGTCGGGTTTCGCTGGCTCGACGACCGGGACGGGTTTCAAACCAAAGGCGTTGCGCGTGAGGATCACCTGGTATGGATGATCCTTGGTTTCTGCAACGGCCGCCTGGGCAACAACTGCCAGCGAGGCCAGGCTGGCGATCCAGACAATCGATTGGGCGATCCGGCTCATGGATGCAGGGTAATTAACTCTCCACTTTAACACCACTGCAAAACCAGAGTTGCCGCGCGATTGAGAGCATCAAAGGAGGGGTGCCGGCATAACCGTGGCCGATGGCCGGAACGGGTGGTTGGATTCTACAATAGCCGGGACTGACCCCGAGCTGACCCCTTAGACGCCCCACCACGGCCCGGGTCTGGTCGCGGACGGCCTCGATGAGCAAACCGAGCACAGCTTCCGTGTTTCATCTGTGGCCAAAACGGTGGCGCCGTGCAACCATCCCGCGCGGTGGCAAATAAGTTTTACGACGCAGGCAAACAGCGGGCGGAAAAGGTCAATGACCTCTTTGCCGCCATCGCCCCGCGCTACGATCTCATCAACGACCTGCAAAGCTTCGGCCTGCATCGAAGTTGGAAGCGCCGGCTCGTGCGCCTCGCCCGCGTGCAGCCGGGCGAGACCGCGCTCGATCTCTGCTGCGGCACCGGCGACGTCGCCTTCGCGCTCACCGCCGCCGGCGCACACGTGACCGGCCTGGATTTCAGCGCACCGATGCTCCGCGTCGCGGAAGCAAGGAAGTTCAAGGTTCAAGGTTCAAGGTTCAAGGTCGGGGAGACGGCAGGGCCAGTGTTCTTCCAGGGTGACGCGTTGCATATTCCATTTCCCGCTGCACATTTTGACATCGTGACCATCAGTTATGGGTTACGGAATCTGGCGGATTTCGCCGACGGTTTGCGCGAGATGTGGCGCGTGGCGAAACCGGGTGGGCGCTTGCTGGTGCTGGATTTCGGCAAGCCGGACAACGCGGTTTGGCGTTCGCTCTACTTTGCATATCTCCGCTGCGTGGTGCCGCTGTTCGGCAGGATTTTCTGCGGCGACTCCGCCACCCACGCCTACATATTGGAGTCGTTGAAGCATTATCCCGCCCAGCGTGGCGTGGCCGCAAGCATGGAGGGACTTGGTTGCAAGAATGTCTGCATCGTGAACCTGCTCGGCGGCATGATGAGCCTCAACTCCGGCGAAAAAGTTTAAAGCGCCCACCGGAAAAGCGCCCCGACAGCCGCTGTCGGGGAGTCCAAAACCTGGCGGATGTGCGACGGGCCCTGAACCGCGCGCTAGCGTCTTGGACTGCGGCCGCTGCTGCGCCGCTCTGTTGCGTGAACAATGGGACGAAAACTCCAGGTTGAAGTTAACGAGGCCCGCCAAAAGTCTTCAGGTCGCTTCCGAGCTGGACCAATGACAATTCGTAATGATCGCCCTGCCGCTCTCCATCCGAACAAACTTTGGTCTTAATAACTTCTTAACGTCAAACGCCCTCGTCTTGATTACCCAACGCACTTCACCTGCGCGACGCTGCGGGCATGAAAGAGTCAATCTCAAGACTGTCATGAACGACCTGATTTTCACCGTCACCATTATCGCCTTCTTCGTCATCGGCGGCCTCTACGTCCGCTTCTGCGAGAAGCTCTGAATGACTTTATGGAAAACCTCATCATCGGTCTCATCGCGCTGACGCTGTTTAGCTATCTCCTGTTCGCCATGCTGCGCCCGGACAAATTCTAAGGACACCCCCATGCCAACTCCTGACTGGCTGCAACTGGCTTTGTTCGTCGGCGTGCTCACACTCATCACCAAGCCGATCGGCCTCTATCTCGTGCAGGTGCTCGATGCCAATGGCAAGACGTGGCTCGACCCCGTCCTGCGGCCGCTGGAACGACTGTCCTACCGGCTCATGGGCGTGAAGGCGGATCACGAGCACGACTGGAAGCAATACACTTTCGCCATGCTGCTGTTCAGCCTGGTGAGCTGCCTGTTCACTTACGCGGTTCTGCGGCTCCAACATCTCCTGCCGCTGAATCCGCAGGGATTTGGCCCGCTCAGTCCTGACCTCGCGTTCAACACCGCCGTCAGCTTCACCACGAACACCAACTGGCAGAGTTACAGCGGCGAATCCACGATGTCCTATCTCTCGCAGATGGTCGCGCTGACCATTCACAACTTCGCCTCCGCCGCCGTCGGCATCGGCATCGCGGCGGCGTTCGTGCGCGCCCTCGCGCGGCATTCGGCGAAGACGCTCGGCAACTTTTGGGTGGATCTGGTTCGCGTCACTTATTATCTCCTGCTGCCCATCTGCCTCGTGTTCGCCGTGTTCCTCGTGTCCCAAGGCATGATTCAAAACTTCAAGCCTTACACGAAGGC
>JAYUBJ010000686.1:0-3073 GCA_043740915.1 Verrucomicrobiota bacterium | reverse complement strand
CTTTTTGAACGGTGGTGTTACCATCGGAGGACGGCGTGAAGAAGTTCAATGATCAGAAGGAAATAGTTTGGTTTTGTCGAATACTTCTGATTTTCGGCATCCCCGGATTATTGCTGGGTTTTTTCTTCCCAATCACGTCTGATCATACTCCGCGAAAAAGGGTCATCATCTACACCTCCCAAGACCAGGAATACGCCGAGCCGATTCTGCGCGAGTTCGAAAAACAGACCGGCATCCGGGCACTCGCCGTCTATGACAGCGAGGCGGCCAAGACGGTCGGTCTGGTGAACCGCCTGATCGCCGAGCGCGCCCATCCGCAGTGCGACGTGTTTTGGAACAACGAGGAGTTCCGCATTCACCAACTCGCGGCGAAGAATATCTTTCGCGAACAAAACGGTTGGAAGGCTTTTGGTTATCGCAGCCGCCGGTTGGTGGTGAACACCAACTTGCTGGCGCTGGCTGCCGCGCCGCGTTCCTGGAGCGAACTCACCAACGCACAATGGCGCGGAAAAGTCGCCCTCTCCTATCCGCTCTTTGGCACGGCGGCGACGCATTTTCTGGCGCTGCGCCAAGCGTGGGGTGACGCGCGCTGGCAGGCGTGGTGCCGCGCTTTGCAGGCCAGCAAGCCAATGGTCGTGGATGGCAATTCCGTGGTGGTGAAACTGGTCGGCAGCGGCGAAGCGTGGCTCGGCATGACCGACTCCGACGACATCGCCGCCGGAAAACGCGAAGGCCTGCCCGTCGCTGCATTGCCGCTGACAGAAGATTCGCTCCTGATTGCCAACACCGTCGCCGTGGTGCGTGACGCACCGCATGCCGCCGCCGCCCAATCGCTTTTTGAATTTCTCCAGCGCCCGGAAGTCGTGGGCCGGCTCGTCGCCGCCCACGCGCTCGAAGGCGCAGCGAGCGGTGAAGGCGCAACGCCAACACTGAAGCCAAAATGGCCGGAGTTGCTTCGTGACTTGGAACCCGCGACGGCGACGTTGAAGAATATCTTTCTCCGATGAACTGGACCCTGCTTCAAAACAGCCTGCTGGTCAGCGCGCTTGCGACGCTTCTGGCGACCTGGTTTGGTCTGGTCGTGGCGCTCTGGCTGGCTGGCCTCGAAGGGCGTTGGCGGAATGCGCTGTTGGCGCTCGCGGTCATGGCGCTCGCGTTGCCACCGTTTCTCGTGACCAATTGCTGGCTCCATCTGCTCGGTCATACCGGCATCTGGCGCGGGTGGCTGCCGCTGAATATCTATTCCCTCGGCGGGACGATCTGGATTCTGGGTTTGTTGCTGTGGCCCATCACGACCTGTGCCGTGCTGGCGGCGTGGCAGCGGCTGCAGCCGGCGCATCTCGAAGCCGACGCCATGCTGGCCGGCGGTAAATTGATCCGCTGGCTGCTGCTGCCGATGGCGCGCGGCGCGTTGGGGCAGGCGATTGTGCTGACCTTCGTGCTGGCGTTGAACCATTTTACCGTGCCCGCCATTTTGCAGACCAAAGTATTTCCCGCCGAAATCTGGGTGAGCTTCAACACGACCTTCGATTATCTCGCGGCGATCCAATTAAGCTGGCCGCTGGTGCTGGCACCCCTGCTGCTGCTGGGCTGGTTGAACCGGCGTGAAATTGCCTGGCCGCGCAGCACCGGCGCCACGTCGCCACGGATTTTTCGACGACAACTCGGCAAGGGTTGGTTCGGGATGTGTGGTGCGGGTTCGGCGATGGTTTTTGTTCTCTCAGTCGGTTTGCCGATGGCGCAATTGTTCACCGCCGCCCACACCTGGTCGGAATTCACGGCCGCTTTTTCCGCCGGGCGCGCGGCGTGCCTGAATTCGTTTCTGCTGGCGGCGATCACGGCGACGCTGACCGTTTCATTGGGACTCGCCACCTGGCGCTGGCGGGTTGGGATTTTCCTGTGGCTGCCGTTTTTGGTGCCGGGCGTCCTGCTGGGAATCGGGCTGATTGCGCTGCTGAATCGGCCGCCCCTGACGGCGTTTTATCAAAGCTCGGGAATAGTCATTCTGGCCTGGAGCATTCGTTACCTGGCCATCGGCTGGAACGGCGCGGCGCGCGCCCGACGAAATGTGGATCCGAATTTGACCGAGGCCGCGCGGCTGGATGGCGCCACCCGCTGGCAATTGTTTCGTCACGTTCACTGGCCGCAACTGGCGCCGCAAACCACCGCCGCGTGGTATGTCGTTTATTTACTGTGCCTGTGGGACGTCGAGACGCTGGTGCTGGTCGTGCCGCCGGGCGGTGAAACCCTGGCGTTGCGGGTGTTCAACCTGCTGCATTACGGCCACAACTCGCAAGTCAATGCGCTCTGCCTGCTCTTGCTGGCTCTGGCAATGCTGCCCCTCGCGCTCTGGATGCTGGCCCGATGGTTGGCAGGGGCGAAACGCCATGCGCTGGGGTTGGCCTGCTGCGTGGCCGCGGGACTGTTGACCAGTTGCACGCCGCCGCCGTCTTCCAACGAGAGTCCCGTCGAAAGCCAGTTGTTCGACCGCGTGCAGGTGATCGGTTCGCGCGGCACCGGGCTTGGGCAGTTCAACAAACCGCGCTCCGTGGCGGTGGACGCGCAGGATAGCCTCTTCGTCGTGGACATGACGGGCCGGGTGCAAAAATTTTCGCCGCAGGGCGAGTTCCTGCTCTCCTGGCAGATGCCGCAAACCGAACTGGGCCGTCCGAAGGGAATGTGCCGTGATGCGGCGGGCAACATTGTGGTGATCGAGCCGCACTACTCGCGCGTGAATCTTTTCGATGCGGCGGGCCGGTTGGTGGCGCAGTGGGGCAATGTCGGGACGAACGCCGGCCAGATATTTTTTCCACGCGCCGCGGCGGTTAATTCCAAAGGCGAAATCTACGTTACCGAGTATGGCCTCACGGAGCGGGTGCAACGTTTCACGGCGCAGGGGAAATCATTCTTGAATATCTTTGGGTCGCCGGGGAGTGGGGCCGGGGAGTTTAACCGCGCGGAGGGGATCGGCATTGGCCCGCAAGACCAGGTCTTCGTGGCGGATTCGTGCAATCACCGGATCCAAGTCTTTTCGCCGGAAGGCAAATATCTCCGTGCTTATGGCCGGGCCGGG
>JAYUBJ010000685.1:0-3074 GCA_043740915.1 Verrucomicrobiota bacterium | reverse complement strand
TGCCCAACCGCCACGCCGATCTGTTCGTGCGCCTCTGTCTGCAAGGCAACGGCACGCTCTCCAAGGCCAAACGGCAGTTGCCGGACTACGCGATGTTGCGCGACCAGGAAATCACCCGATTGGAAGCCGCCGTGGTCCTCGCGTTCGCGTTGAAAACCAAAAAGTAACTGGCCTCAAAGTTCCTCATGGAAGGTGCGGTACTGGACGGTGGCGAAGAGCGCGTCCCGCTCCGCCAACGTCCACGAAACCCAAAAATCCTTTTCCACCATCACCGGTCTGATTTGCAGCCGCTCCGCCGCTTCCACGAATATGCCGCCGCGCGCCGTCGCCGACATGGAAGCCAGGCGGTTCGCCGGGCATAATGTGCGCAAGCAAATATCGTCTTTCCTTCAACTCGGTTGGGCTGGGAGACCGTCCATGAGATCATGCAACGGGCGGTGGCCCGGGGCTTGGAGCGGCGGCAACTGGAGGGCTTGCAGCACCTGGGCCTGGATGAGAAGAGCTTCAAACGGGGGCAATCTTACATCACGCTGTTGACCGATTTAGATCAGTCCCGCGTGCTCGATGTGGTGGAGGACCGAACCAAAGAAGCGGCGGAGCAGGTGTGGGCGACCCTGAGTCCGGCGCAAAAGCAGGCGGTGGAAGCGGTGGCGGTGGACATGTGGGAGCCGTTCATCCAGACGGTGCAGCACGTGGTGCCCGCCGCGGATGTGGTGCATGACAAATTTCATGTGAGCAAGTATTTGAACGAGGCGGTGGACAAGGTGCGGCGGCAGGAGCACAAGCAGTTGAGGGCGGCGGGCGATAAGTCGCTTAAAGGCAGCCGGCAACTGTGGTTGTATAATCCGCAAAACTTCAGCGCCGAACAAGCGGCGGATTTTACCGCCCTGAAGGACTTGAATCTGAAAGTGGCGCGGGCCTGGGCGGCCAAGGAGTTGTTCACCAAGTTCTGGGAATATGGGCAGGCCGGCTGGGCGCGGCGGTTTTTCAAGGATTGGTTTGGCTGGGTCAGCCGCAGCCGTCTGGGTCCGATGGTGGACGTGGCTCACATGCTCAAGCGCCATCTGGAGAACTTGCTGACCTGTTTGAAGCACCGCATCACCAACGCGGTCACCGAAGGGTTGAATTCGAAAATCCAGAGCATCAAATCGGCCGCCCGAGGCTTTCGAAACTTCAAAAACTACCGAACTCGTATCCTGTTCTTTTGTGGAAAGCTGAATCTCTACCCATTATGATCCTTGGAGAACCATCTTCGTAGGCGCGGCCCTTGGGGTCTTTGCCGGCGGGAAAACCCCGGCGTTCGAGTTTCTTGAGCTTGAGACGAGCCGCCTTGTTTTCCTCCAGCGTGTGCAGATCATCGAGGCGCTTGAGGAACAGCAGGTAGGTGATTTGCTCGATGACTTCGAGCGGGTTGGAAATGCCGCCCGTCCAGAAGGCATTCCAGAGGGCATCAATTTTACTGCGGATTTCGCCGTTGAGCATGGTGATTCAATTCTTGGTCGCCGAATGGAGGTGGCTTTCCAGCGTGGCGGCAGCGGTGTCTTTTTCCGTTGGGTCGATCCAGAGCATGGCGTTGGCGGGAGAATATTTCAAATGTATCCAAACGCAAATCTGAAAGATCAAATATGGCGGCGTGCGGGTGTGCTCGTCTGTCCAGCCATCCCTCCACCCTCCCAAGCCCATTGTCACTTACTGGGCGGGACCACCGATGACCGACGCAGCCGCGCAGCAGATGCCGGTATGCTGGCACCCGGGGCTGAGCCGTTGCCAAATATAATTGCATTCCGACTTGAGCCACCGGTGCCAACCGCCAATTTCAAACTGAACGCCCCAGTGAAAGGTCTGTTGTTGGGCTGTTTCGGTCCCGCGAACAAAGCGGATGATGCGTCCAAAGCCACACACGTGGTTCTGGTAAACCTGGATTACCATGCGGAAGCTGTCGTGGGTTTGCGCGGGCAACGACGGTTGGAAATTTTCGATTTCGAAACCGGCAAATGGTCGGCCCTCAAAGGTGGCCGCGTTGAAGTGCAGTTGCCCCGCGGCGGTGGCAAATTGATTCGATGGAAAAGGTAGGACAGGGCGTCGCGCCTGTCTCTAACTTCGCAGGGCTCAAATCGGTGAACCGTTGGCCTCGATCCCGAAACCGCGCAGCACGGCGGCCAGAGTTTTTACAAATGGCGAAAGGCGCGACGCCTATCCTACGCAACCCGTCGTTGATTCGCGCTGCATTTGCTTTACCGGCTCACGGCAGCCTGCCATAAACCCGCCACACACATATTTATGGGCCTCCGTTTAATTACACTGACTTTACTCAGCCTGCTGGCCGTTGGCGGATTTGCCGCCGACCTGCCGAAATCCATCTGGCCGGGCAAGCAGCCGGATGGCTCGGTGCTGCTCCCCAATCTGTGGTCGCTCCGCCCGGTCGGGACCCAAATCGAATTGGGCGATTTTCCGGTCAACATCGCGGTGCATCCGGGCAGCCGGTTCGCGGCGATTTTGCACAGCGGCTACGGCCAGCACGAAATTGTGGTGGTGAACGTCCCGCTGGGCCAGATCGTTTCCCGCACGAAGTTGGAAGAGGCGTTTTACGGCCTCGAATTTTCCACGACCGGGCACCGGCTGTATTGCAGCGGCTCGGGCAATGAAGTCGTTCGGGTGTTTTCCTTTGCCGAGGGAGTGCTTGGGGAGGAAGATCCCATCCATTTGCGCGATGCGAAAGAACGCGGCATCCCGGCGGGCTTGGCGGTTTCCGCGGACGCGCGCAGTTTATATGTGGCCAATGTCTGGGGTCAGCACGTCGCCAAAGTCGGCTTGCTGGCGCGGACCAACGTGGCGGAGATTTTCTTCGGCGAAAAAGCCCCGACGCGTTCCGATCGAATCCGTCCACCGGCCAACGCGGTGGATTTCGACACCGCCGCAATTACCAAGCGCGCTGAGGCGCAACTCGACCCGACGAGTCCGGAGGCACCGTTTCCGTACGCCTGCCGGCTCGATGAGAAACGCCAGCGCCTCTACGTGAGTTTGTGGGCGCTCGCGAAAGTGGCGGTCATCGACATCCGCTCGAACCAGCTCGT
>JAYUBJ010000684.1:0-3086 GCA_043740915.1 Verrucomicrobiota bacterium | reverse complement strand
CCCGATCACGTGCATCTTTTAATCCAACCAATGCCAGTTCAAGCGCCGGGCAAGGCAGGCGTGCATTCGCTATCGGAACTTGTAAACAGCATCAAGTCCTTCTCCGCGCACGAGGTGAACAAAACCATGAAACGCACCGGACCGGTCTGGAATGATGAATCTTTCGACCACATGATCCGCTCGGAAACAGATCTGCACGAAAAGTGGAATTACATCTGGAACAATCCGCGCGACCTTGGGTTGGTGGGACCGATGGAAGAGTATCCCTTCATCTGGATGCCGGGGATGGAATCGGACGCGCGCGGTACGATCCACGTCAAGACTTTTCGGCGCGACGCCGAAAAGGACCCGCCGGAGGCGGGTGCTACCCCGGAACCAACGTCTGCCACCACCGTGCCCATTCGGTCATCCACCGTTTTTCTGCTTCATGGGGTTACCGGCAGCGGGAAGACCGAGGTGTATTTACAAGCCATCGCCCACGCCTTGGCGCAGGGCAAGGGTGCCATCGTGCTCGTGCCGGAGATTTCACTCACGCCGCAAACCGTCGAGCGGTTCAAGGCGCGGTTCAGCAGCGGGCCGTTGCAGACGCTGGTGGCCGTGTTGCACAGCCATCTTTCCGCCGGCGAACGCCATGACGAATGGCACAAGATCCGGCAGGGCCGCGCGCGCATCGTCATCGGCGCGCGCTCCGCCATCTTCGCGCCGGTGGATCCCCTCGGCCTCATCATCGTGGACGAGGAACACGAGCATTCCTACAAGCAGGAGGAAGCGCCGCGCTACCACGCACGCGATGTGGCCGTGGTGCGCGGCCAACGCGAGGGCGCGGTCGTCGTGCTCGGCTCCGCCACGCCGTCGCTCGAGAGTTTTTACAACGTTACAAAGGGAAAATACGCCCTGCTCGAATTGACCGTACGCGTGGACGACAAAAAGATGCCCATTGTCCGCGTCGTGGACATGCGCCAGGCGGCGCGCAAGGACAAGGGCACGCCGATTTTCTCGCCGCAACTCAAAGAGGCCATCACGCAACGCCTGGAGAAACGCGAGCAGGTGATTCTATTCCTCAACCGCCGCGGTTACTCCACCTCGCTCCAATGCCCCAAATGCGGGTTCGTGGCGGAGTGTCCGAACTGTAGCGTCGCGCTCACCTTCCATCGCCGCGCGCAGAAACTCTGCTGTCATGTCTGCGGCCACGAGGCGCCCGCGCCCGCGGTTTGCCCGGACCCAAAATGCCGCAACCCCGCCATCCGTTACGCCGGGCTTGGCACTGAAAAAGTGGAGGACACGCTGAGGAAATTATTTCCGCACGCGCGCATCCAGCGGATGGATTCCGATCTGATGAAACGCAAGGAGGATTACCGCCGCGTCCTCGGCGATTTCAAGGCGGGCAAGACCGACATCCTGGTCGGCACGCAGATGATCGCGAAGGGGCTGCATTTCGAAAACGTCACGCTCGTCGGCGTTATTTACGCGGACTTGAGCCTGCACATGCCTGATTTTCGCGCGGGCGAACGGACGTTTCAACTGCTCACCCAAGTCGCCGGCCGCGCGGGCCGGGGCGCGGTCGAGGGCGAGGTCTTCGTGCAGGCATTCACGCCGTTTCATCCGGCAATCCAGTACGCGCGCCGACACGACTTCGCCGGCTTCTACGAGCAGGAAATTGAGTTTCGCGAGCAGCTCAAGTATCCGCCCGTGAGCCGCATCGCGCTGCTGACGCTCAAGGGTCGCAACGAGGAAAAAGTGAAATTCTCCGCCGACCATTTGAAGAAGGAACTGGAGAAATTCCAGGGCACGGGAGTGAAAGAAAGTGGGAAAGTGGGAAAGTGGGAGAGTGAGACCGAGGATATGTTTCCATCCCTTGCTAGCGTGTCCCCCGGAGCCACGTTCTCACCGGCCCACTTGTTCCGCGATTTGATCATTGCCGGTCCGGCGCCGGCACCGCTATTGCGCGCAGAGACCTTTTACCGTTACCAGATCATGTTGCGCACCCGGCAGATGAGCCACCTGAGCCAGCGGCTGGCGCGGATGCTCGAAACGCTCGCGCTGCCCGACGACGTGACGCTGGCGGTGGATATTGATCCGGTGAATCTTGCTTGAGCGGCACGCCGGCCGATTCGCCATTCGACATTCCCCTGCCCGTTTGCTAAACCCATCCGCGTGACTCAGCCAGCGCCCAGCGTGTTGTTATTGATTCCGGCGTATAACGAGGAGCAGCGCATCGAACCGGTGCTCCGCGAATACGCCCAATATTTCCGCACCCACTACCCCGGCATATTCCAGCTTGTCGTCGTCCTCAATGGCTGCCGCGACAACACGCTCGGCGTGGTCCAGCGCGTCGCCGCGGAGTTCCCCGAAATCAGCGCCGACGAATTTCCCGACCCCATCGGGAAGGGCGGCGCGCTCATCGAAGGGCTGAAGCTGGCGCCCCAGGCGGACTTGATCGGCTACGTGGATGCGGACGGCGCGACGGCCCCGGCGGCGCTTCACGAGCTGATCAAGCAATGCGCGCACGCGGATTGCGCCATCGGCTCGCGCTGGGTGCCGGGCGCGGTGTTGCATCAATCGCAGTCCGGCCGGCGGCAGTTTGCCAGCCGGGTGTTTCACATGATCGTGCAGGCGTTGTTTTGGATGAACATCCGCGACACGCAATGCGGCGCCAAGGTCATGCGCCGCGCCGCGGTGGAACAAATTCATGCCGCGTTGCGGATCGCCGACATGGCGTTTGACATCAACCTGCTCTACGCTCTGAAACGGGCCGGCTTCAGCATCCGCGAAGTGCCGACCGAGTGGACGGACAAAATCGGCTCCAAAGTCGCGTTGGGAAAAACCTCGCTGACCATGTTGCTTTCCGTGATCCGGCTGCGGATCATCTACTCACCACTCCACCCGCTCCTGCGCGGGTTGCGGCCGCTGGAAGCGTGGATTTACAAAAAACTCCTGCACGCCCCGCCGCCCCGGCCCGGCGGTGAAAAGCGAAATTAGACCCGGGGTTTCCGCCAGGTAAACCACGCGGCGATTCCGAGCAACACCAGGTTGAATCCCGTCATGATCTGCACCAGCAGTCGGAAGGCGGCCAAGTGCTCGAGCGC
>JAYUBJ010000683.1:0-3093 GCA_043740915.1 Verrucomicrobiota bacterium | reverse complement strand
AGTCCGCCTGGAGGCGGTCACGCCGGCCAAAGGCCTCAAAAAGTGACCGAGGGTTTTTCAGCAGAATCTAATCTATGGTTTGACCCCTATCGTAATCTATGGTTTGACCCCTATCGTGACCCCTATCGGAACTCGGGTGTGCCCCGGTCAGTTTTCGGTGAGCAAATAAATTCCGAACCACCGCTGGCTGCCCGCCGCCGAACCGGCGACCTCGAACGACGCCGGTTTGCCCGCCTCCAATTTCGTCCCGCTGACTTCGATGAGGAGTACCCCATTGCTGTCTTCACCGTTGTTTTGCATCACCGTGTAACTCAGCCGGACGGTGCCGTCCGCGCTGCGCCACGACTGGTCGTTCCGGGTCACGTTGAAATCAAGCGCCGGCTTGCCGTTCAATTTTAGATGAAATGTTCCCGCCGGCTGCGAAGCAAAACCCATGGCGGCGGGAAATCGGAATTGCTGGGTCGAACCCGGAAGAAGTGTGGCGGGCATGGGTGGCGTCTGCCAGATGAGCTTTGATTGCCCGTCGGTCTGCCGGCAATGCGGCATGGGCAAGACCCCCAGCCAACTGGGATACGAAAGTCGTTCCGCCGCCGAAACAATTTTCCCCACGCCAGTGTTGCCGGCCGCGAGAAATTGCTGGCGCGCGCGGGCTGCCTGTTCTGCCGTCGCGCTGCCGAATTCTGTCGGCCCTGATTTCAAATAGGCCAGCAGATCGGCGAACTGGGCCAGGGTCAGGTTTTGCTCCAAGCCCTCCGGCATGAGCGACAATTCCGACGCGCGAATTTCCGCGATGTCCCGCCGTAGAATGTTTTCGGTCACGCCGCCGGCCTGCGTGAGGGTCAGGCCGGTGGAAGTTTCCGCGCTGACCACGCCGGTCAGCGAGCGGCCATCCTTGGTGTCGATCAGGTAGCTGATAAATCTCGGTTCGATCACCGCATTGGGGTCCAGGATATTCTTGAGCCAATAATCACCGTCCTTGTCGCGCAGCGCGGCGAGGTTCGGGCCGACCTCGAAGCCTTGTCCACGGAAGGCGTGGCAAGTCGCGCAATAGTGCGCAAACGATTCCGCGCCCCTGGCCGCGTCGCCGTTCATGGCCACCGCGCCCTGGAATTTCCGCAACACTTCAGCGCGTCCCGCGGTGTCGCCGCTGTAAAACTGCGCCGACGCCAGCCGGCGAATTTCGGGATTCGGGTGTTGCCGCAGCCGCTGGCGTTGGGCGAGGGGAATCTCACTGCCCTGCACCGCGCCTTGTTTGATTTGAGCCAGCAACGGGGCGATCCATTGTTCCCGACTTAACAACACGCTCAAAATGTCACCGCGCAATGCGGGGGAACATGTTTTCCAATTCGCCAACAACTCTGTGGCTACTTGTGGATTGCGGATGCGTGTCAATGTTTTGAGCGCGGCGGTACGCAGCCGGGCCGAGCTTGTCTGAACCGCGATGTTGGCCAACGTGTGAATGTCCCCCGTCATCGTTTCGGCAACTCGGCCCAAGAGGCGCGTCGCCGCTTCGCGCTCTGGTTCGGGCAGGCTTGGATCGGTGGCCAGCTTGCCGGCGTTGGTGAGTGACTGCCAAAGGCGGGACTCCATCGCCCGCATTTCCGGTTTACCCGAAAGGTAGGAGTGCAGCGAAAAATAATCGTCGTCCGTCCTCGTGATCAAGCTGGCCAGCGCGGTCAACCGCCACCCTGTCAGCGCTTGTTGGTCTTTAGGAATCAGAGCGGCGAGAATCTTGTCGAAACCTGCGTTCAGGCCGCCAGCACTGGCCGTGGCAATCAGTTTGGAGATCATATCATCGCGACTAGGCGTGCCTTCCGGGGTGGCCACCACCGACTCGAAGATCTCACCACTATGCCATCGGGCGGAACTCAACACGGCCGCGCGCAGCCAGGAATCTTGCAGCCCGCTCACCGCCAACTGACCCAGAGCCTTCCCGCTGCGTGGATCATGCGAAGCGCCCAAGCTGAGCGCCAATTGCAGGCGGACGCGCGGGTCAGGATCGTTCGTCATGGAGAAGATGGCCTGCTTAATATTTTCGCTCCAAGTCGGAGGATCGACTGTGACTGTGAGGCTTCCCGATAGCAACGATTCACCAAGTCGAATAGCGTGTTCCCGGACTGATGGATGTGGGTCTTTGACAGCTTGCTGGAAATTAAAGAGGGAATACGTATGCAATCCATCCAGCGCGCTCCTGGCCTGAACGCGGACTTGGGGTCGCGGGCTGTTCACCACCAGTTCCGTCAGCGGTTTATCGGCGGCTGGATCCTGGCGGCGGAGCAATTCGAGTTGCACACGGTCGCGCTCGGTTCCGTTGGGCGACTCAAGTGCGGCGGCCAGCTCGAGCGTTCCCAGTCTGGTCAAATCGCGGATGGGCCGCAGCTTTTTGCCGCGTGGATAGACGCGGTAAATCCGCCCTTTGTCGTCGCCGGCACGCACATCGATCTTCGCGAGTTGGTCTGCCGGAATCCAGCGCGGATGTTCGATCAGGTAGCGATACATATCGACCACCCAAAGCGCGCCATCCGGACCGGTGCGGACTTGCACGGGCCGAAACCAATTATCCTGCGATGACAGAAACTCGCTTCGCTGCTCGTCGGCGGGCTTGAGGCCGGTGAAGGTGACGCCGCGCGTTTCCAGTTTCAGCCGGTGTACCAGATTGTGAACCGGTTCGCAGGTGAAGGCATTGCCGTAATAGTCGGCGCCGAGCAAGTCATCGCGATAGAGGCCGAGACCGCACGCCGACGTGGTGCGGTTGGCGCTGCCCGGATCATTGTAGCGGGCCAGCGTGCGGCTGGTGGGGAACAACTGATTGGGATCAGGATCGCCCGGAACAAAAACGCTGGGACTGGGCGCGGTGACATGCGGATTGCGCCGGACATAATGGTCCGGCAGCGGATAATGCTGGATCAACGTGCTGTTATCACAACCAAACCAGTTGCCCCAATCATCGCGCACGCGCCCTTGCTGCGTAAGGCCCGCCGCCGCCTCGAACTCGCCGGTGTCGGGGTTCATCCGAAAATCCTGGCCGCGGATGTCGATCTTCATGCCATTGGCCTCGCCGCGGATCACCCCACCGAGCAATCCATTCGCGCC
>JAYUBJ010000682.1:0-10036 GCA_043740915.1 Verrucomicrobiota bacterium | reverse complement strand
CGCGGTTGCCCGTCGTCGGCGTGGCTCCGCCAGAATCCGGCGAGCCGGACGTGGCGGCGCTCGCGCGGCGTTTGTTTGCCTGGGCGCGGGGTGACCGCGCGCTGAAAGTCATTCCGGCGGTGGAACGGGAATTGATCATCCAGGCGCTGTCGGAGACGCAGGGCAACCAGGTGCAAGCGGCGAAGTTGCTCGGCATCACGCGGGCCACGTTGCGCAAACGGGTCGAGAAATTCAACATCACACGCGCACTGGAGATAAAATAAGCCGGATTGCGCCTGTGAGGGCGCCGCTCAATTTCTTGCATCGTATTGGGCGGGACGCCCGTGTGTTTCCGCCCACGCCAGGGCTTGCGTCCACCCGCAACTCGCGGGCGCGACGCCCGTGCCATTACCCGAACCCGCTCGCCAACCAGACTACCGGACTTGGGTTGCAATAAGTTGAGATGACTCCGGGTGAAGCCGGGGCGTTTGCCACCGGGGCGTTTGCCAGTTGCAGTTTGCGCGCCAGTCGGCTACTAAATCCGCATGCGATTCATCGGCAGCATCGTCGAAAAACTTCAGCGCCACCCCAAGCGGGTCGTGTTCCCGGAAGGGACGGAGCCGCGCGTGTTGCAGGCCGCCCGGCAATTCCACTCGCTCCGGCTGGGCGTGCCGATCCTGCTGGGCGACCGTCCCACGGTCAAGGCGGCGGCCGAGCGGCTGAATGTCTCCCTCGAAGGGGTGCGGGTCATCAATCCGGCCGAGAGCGAGGAACTCCGAAATTTCGCCAAGCGCTTCGAACAATTGCGGCGCTTGAAAGGGATCAACGAAAAGGAATCGCTTGAAATCATGGCCAAGCCGAATTATTTCGGTGCCATGATGGTGGCCCTGCACCAGGCCGACGGCTTGGTGTCCGGCACCAACGAGACGAGCGGCAGCGTGCTCCGGCCGCTGTTCCAAATCATCAAGGTCGCGCCCCAAGCCACCACGGCGTCAAGTTGCATGGTCATGGAAGTCGAGGACACGCGTTTTGGCCACAATGGCGTGATGCTAATGGGCGATTGCGGCGTCATTCCCGAACCGAGCGTCGAGCAACTCGCGAACATCGCGGTTTCGACGGCGCAACTGGCCAAGCAACTCCTCGGCGTCCGCCCGCGCGTCGCCCTGCTCTCCTATTCCACCAAGGGAAGCGCCACGCATTCGTCCATCGGCAAAGTCCAGGCGGCCACGGCGCTGGCCCACCAGAAGGCGCAGCAGAAAATGCTCGAAGCGGATTTTGACGGCGAACTGCAGGTGGACGCGGCGCTGATCCCGGAAATTGCCTCGCGCAAAACGCTCGACAGCCCGGTGGCTGGCCGCGCCAACGTGTTGATCTTTCCGGACCTGAATTCCGGCAACATCGCCAGCAAACTGCTGCAGCATGTGGCGCGCGCCAACGCGTACGGGCAGATTCTCCTGGGCCTCGACCGCCCCGCCGCCGACGTTTCGCGCGGTTCCAATGCGCATGACATTCTGGGCGTGGCTGCCATCGTCGGCCTGCAATCGATCGAATACAACAAGCTCTATCCGCATGCCGGCTTGACCCTGCCGGGCGAGTAATTTCAAATTGCCAGTTTGAAATGTCAGCCTCGAGATGAACACCACTACTCCGCGCGTTTTCATCGCCGCCACCCGCCAGAACGACGGCAAGACCACCACCTCGCTCGGCCTGCTCGCCGCGTTGCAGAAATGCTACCCCCGGATCGGCTACATCAAGCCCGTGGGCCAGCGCTTCGTCGAAATCGCCGAGCAAAAGATCGACGAGGACACCGTCCTGATGGACAGCGTTTACAACCTCAACTGCCCGCTGGTGGACATGAGCCCCATCGCCGTCGAGCCGGATTTCACCCGCAAATATCTCCAGTCTTCCAACTACGACGCGCTGGTTAAGAAGATCGAGAAGGCCTTCGACCGTGTGGCGTGGGAAAAAGATTTCGTCCTGTGTGAAGGCTCGGGCCACGCCGGCGTCGGTTCCGTGTTCGACCTGTCCAACGCGCGGGTCGCCAAAATTCTGGGCGCGAAAGTGATCATCGTCACGCGCGGGGGCATCGGCAAACCGCTGGACGAGGTGGCGTTGAACCAGGCCTTGTTTGAAAAGGAGGGCGTCGAAATCATCGGCGTCATCCTGAACAAAGTGACGTCGGAAAAACTGGACTACATCGCGGACTTCGCGCGGCGGGGTCTCAAGCGCCGGGGGTTGGAGTTGCTGGGCGTCCTGCCGCACCAACCGATGCTCTCCAGCCCCACGCTGGAATCGATTCGCGATGAATTGGGCGCGGAAGTATTGAACCGCGCCTCCATCTCGCGGAACCTCGTAAACGATGTGGTGGTCGGCGCCATGAGCGCCCAAAACGCGACGCCGTTTTTCAAGCCGGGTGTGCTCATCATCACGCCGGGTGACCGCGAGGACATCGTGCTGGCCGCCGCCGCCGCTGCGCCAGGTCAAATGGCTGGGACCCTCGCCGGCATTGTGCTGACGGGCAATCTCCGCCCCGGCCCCGGCGTGATGAAGGTCATCCGCGACATGCCGTTCCCAGTGCTGCTGGCGAAGGATGACAGCTATGAAGTCGCTTCCAAAGTCCACGACTTGATTGTGAAGACGCGCCCGGATGATCTGGAGAAAATCGCGCTCATCCGCGACCTCATTGCCCAGCACGTGGACGTGAACAAGATTCTGAACGCGCTGGGAGATTGCCAGCAGCCGGGTTGAAATCGCCAGTTTGAAATCTCCATGCCCTCACCCTTGCCCCTCAATCCCGCGTTGCAACACCTGCCGGTCTATCAGCCGGGCCGCCCCATCGAGGAGGTCGCCCGCGAGATCGGCCGGCCGGCCGCGGACTTCATCAAGCTGGCCTCGAACGAAAATCCGCTGGGCCCGTCGCCCGCCGCGCTGGCCGCGATGCAACAGGTGCTCGCCCAGCTCCACCTGTATCCGGACGGAAACGCGTTCCACCTGAAACAGAAACTCGCGACGAAACTCGGGGTGACACCCGCCCACCTGATTCTCGGCAATGGCTCCAACGAAATCATCGAGTTTGTCGGCCATGCGTTGATGGCACCGGGCGCCGATGTGGTGGTGTCGCAATATTGTTTCGCCGTTTACCCGATCATCGCCCACTTGTTCGGCGCAAACCTGGTCACGGTGCCCGCGAAAAACCACGGGCACGATTTGCCGGCGATGCTGCAGGCCATCACGCCGGGGACCAGAATCGTGTTCGTTGCCAATCCGAATAATCCCACCGGCACGCTCGCGGCGCAAGCCGACGTCCTCCGGCTGGTCAACGAGACGCCCGAGAATGTGTTGCTGATCATGGACGAGGCGTATCTAGAGTTTTTGGATGACCCGCTGGATTTGCTTCCGCTGATTCGCAGCGGCGAAAAGCCGAACCTGCTCTTGATGCGGACGTTTTCCAAGATTTTCGGACTGGCCGGTTTGCGCCTCGGCTACGGCATCGCGCATCCCGAGCTCGTCGCCGCGCTGGAAAAAGTGCGCCAGCCGTTCAACCTCAACTCCGTGGCCCAGGCCGGCGCCCTCGCCGCGCTGGACGACCTCGAACATCTTGACCGCACCCGCGCCAACAATGCGCACGGTCTGGACTGCTTGCAAAATGCCTTCCGCGAATTGAAATTGGAATTCGTTCCCAGCGCCGCCAACTTCGTCATGGTGCGCGTCGGTGACGGCGCGCGCGTTTTTGGCGCGTTGCAAAAACTCGGCGTCATCGTCCGGCCGATGGGCGTGTACCAGTTGCCCGAATGGATCCGTGTGACGGTCGGCACGCCGGCGGAAAACGCCCGCTTCTTCGCCGGGTTGAAGCAGGTGCTGGGCAAATAATTAGATCGCTCCTCGCGGACGTTGGGCCAGTGAATCACGTTTGCTTCCTTCCACCCACGCATACAGCACCGGCAGGAGCGCCAGCGTGAGAAACGTGGAACTCAGAATGCCACCGAGGACGACGGTGGCGAGCGGGCGTTGCACTTCCGCGCCGGGGCCGGTGGCAATCGCCATCGGCACGAAGCCCAGCGCGGCCACGGCGGCGGTCATCAGCACCGGGCGCAATCGCGTGAGCGAGCCTTCGATGACTGAATCGAGCAACTCCTTTCCCTCCTCGCGAAGTTGGTTGAAATAGCTGACGAGCACCATGCCGTTGAGCACGGCCACGCCGGTCAGCGCGATGAAGCCTACCGCCGCCGTGATGCTGAAGGGTATCCCCCGCAACCACAGCGCCGCCACGCCGCCGGTCACGGCGAGCGGAATGCCGGAGTAAACCAGCAACGCCTGCCGCAGCGAACCGAACGCGAAAAAGATGAGCGCGAAGATGAGCGCGAGCGCGGACGGCACCACCACCGCGAGTCGCGTGCGGGCCTGTCGCAGGTTCTCGAACTGTCCGCCGAACACCACAAAGTAGCCCCCCCGGCAGCTTCACCTGTTCCTTGATGCTTTGCTCCGCCGCATGGACGAAGTCTTCGAGGTCGCGTGTCTTGAGATTGACCATGAGCGCGGCGCGGCGCTGGCCGGCGTCGCGGTTGATGGGTTCCACGGTTTTCAGCGTCGTAAACTCGACCACGCTGCCCAGCGGGAGCATTCCGTTTTCGCCGCCGCGGAGCGGGAGTTTTTTGATTTGCTCGTATGAGGCCGAAGTCAATCGCGCCCAGGCTCATCAGGTTGCCGGAGATGCCGAAGCGCGCCATGCCGGTGAGCGCGAACAGAAACGCCAGCGGAATGGCGCACGCGACGATGAGCGCCGCGCGCCAGTTGCCCAGCAGGAGCAACAGCACGACGACGACCAGCAGCGCGCCCTCAAACAAGTTTTTCTCCACCGTGCCGATGGTGCGGCCGACGAGTTCGGAGCGGTCGTATTGCGTCTGGATTTCCACGCCTTCGGGGAGCTTTTCCTGAATCTCCGCGAGCCGCGCCTTCACGCGCTGCGCGACGGTGCGGCTGTTTTCGCCCGAGAGCATCATCGTGGTGCCGATGACGGTTTCTTTGCCGTTTACGACCCGGACGCCCACTATTTTCGAAACTTCGTTCAGGCGGATGATGACGTAGCGCCGCGTTGGCGCAATTTCTTCATTCCAGATTTGCAGGTTGTTGGACTTCTGAACATAGGTGTCGAAGTCCTGGCCGGGAAAGCGCGCTAACGGTTTGGTTCGCTTGAATGACTTCGGCACTGGGGAGCCGAGGATTTCACAAATCTTCGATTTCAAAACTTTCGAACGAGTGCGCAACGCATAGTTCAAATCCAAGCCGACCAGCCCAGCCCGAAGAATCGACTCCAAGTCAACGCTTGGAAGGAAAAACTCGGGGCTGTCGTGAAGCGCGTCGTAGATGCTTTTGCCAGATTTTGCGATGCCTCCAGCGTTCCCGACGGCCGCCCAGTAGTCCGGTGTCATAGATCACTTCTTCGTTAGCAGTTTGACCGGGGAGATTCCAAAAGCACCAGCGATGGTGTCCAGCGTAGCAAGCGTTATGTTGCGCTCGCCACGCTCTACTGCTCCGATGTAGGTGCGGTGCAATCCACACTTCTCGGCGCAATCCTCCTGGGACCATTCTCGTTCCAATCGAAGCCGTCGGAGGTTTGCGGCTACGATACGGGCAGAGTCTTGATGTGGCATAGCCGTATTATTACGCCAAAATGATGACTCCATATCTACAGACTAAATGTAGCACCGTCGGCTTTGTTTTGTGCTCCAGCTCGATCGCCCACGACGGCACGAAGTTTGCCGACGTGCATGGGAACTACGAATCCGACTGAATCCGACCTTTGAATACACCGAATACTGCTGGAAATCCCGCCGCGCAAGGAGTTGAATGAAACAGAACCGTCCCAGTCCAAATTTTAAGCCCGCCGATTTCCGTGCTGGCGAGCCGAGTGGAACGGACGCACGTTCATGAAACAGATCGGCAGCAGCGTGGTGCTTGGGTTGAGTCTCGCCGGCGGAGTTTTCGCCGGCGAGCCGGTGAATTATCTCAAGGAGGTCAAGCCGGTGCTCGCGGCGCGTTGCTATGCCTGCCACGGTGCGCTCAAACAGAAGTCCGGACTCCGTCTCGACACCGCCGAGGCGATCCGCAAAGGCGGCAAGCACGGCCCCGCCGCCGCACCGGGCAAACCCGAGAAGAGCCTGCTGATCACCCGCGTCACCACGCATGACACGGACGAACGGATGCCGCAAGAGGGCGAACCCTTGACCGCACCGCAAATCGAGGCGCTCAAACGGTGGATTGCCCAAGGCGCAAAATCCCCGGCCGTTGAACAAGCGGATCAAGACCCGAGCCGGCACTGGGCGTTCCAACCGCCGGTCCGCCCGCCGGTTCCGAAAGTGAAGAATAGAAAATGGGCGCGCAATCCCGTTGATTTATTCCTCGCGGCCGATCAGGAGAAGCACGGACTCAAGCCGCAGCCCGCCGTCGAAAAATCGCTGTTGTTGCGCCGGGTTTACCTGGACTTGACCGGCCTGCCCCCGACGCGCGAGGAGACGCAGGTGTTTGTCGCCGATCCGGCACCCGACGCCTATGAGCAGGTTGTCGAACGTTTGCTGAAGAGTCCGCAGTACGGCGAGCGCTGGGGCCGGCATTTCATGGATGTCTGGCGGTACAGCGATTGGTACGGCCTTGATGCTCAACTACGGTACAGCCAGAAACATATCTGGCACTGGCGGGACTGGATTATTGAGTCACTGAACCACGACAAGGGTTACGACCAGATGATTCGGGAAATGTTGGCGGGTGACGAGCTGGCGCCGACCGATCCCGAGGTGTTGCGGGCCACCGGATTTCTCGCGCGCAATTATTTTCTATTCAACCGCACCACCTGGATGGAGGAAGTGGTCGAGCACACCTCGAAGGCGTTCCTCGGCCTGACCTTGAACTGCGCCAAATGCCACGACCATAAATTCGACCCGTTTACGCAAGTGGACTACTACCGTTTCCGTGCCATCTTCGAGCCGTATCAGGTGCGTCTCGATCCGCTTGCCGGCGAACCCAATCTCGAGATGGACGGATTGCCGCGCGTGTTTGACGCGCACGCCGACGCGCCGACCTGGCTGTTCGTGCGCGGGGATGAAAAGCAGCCCGACAAAAGCAAATCACTTTCGCCCGGGATTCCAGGTGTGCTGGCCATCGCGCCGTTGAACATCCAACCCGTCACGCTGCCGTTGGAAGCCTTCGCGCCCAGTCTCAAGCCGGGCATCGAGCAGGATTTCTTGCGCGTGGCGGAGAGCCAGCTTGCCGACGCGCAAGCAGCGCTCGCCAAAGCGAAGGAAACTCTCGCAATCGCCGAAGCGGCCAAGACCAAGGAACCCGTGTCGAGCGCGAGTCCTGCCGGGAATGTTTCGACCAACTCGATCACGCCGTTATTCAAAAGCAATTTCGCCGGCCCCGAGGACGAACTTTGGGAACTCGGCCCGGGCCAATGGAAATTCGAGGCCGGTAAACTCGTGCAAAAACAAATCGGCAGCGTTCGCACCCACGTCCGTTATCGCAAAACCGTGCCGGCAGATTTCACCGCGAAATTTCGTTTCCAAATCAAGGGCGGCGAGATGTGGAAATCGGTCGGGCTGGCATTCGATACCGCGCCCAACCGTGAGGTGCTGGTGTACGTGAGCGCCTCCACCGGCGCGAAGTTGCAGATCGCCTACCAGGAGAAGGACGGCGGTGATTACGTTTATCCGCCGGAAGGTGCGCAGACGCGTCCCGTGCCGTTGGATCAACCGCTGGAACTTGGGGTCACCGTCAGCGGCCGGGTGTTAAACGTGGCGGTCAATGGCGAGCACGCGCTGGCATATCGCCTGCCCATCGAACGTCGCAACGGCAGCTTCGACTTGATCACGTACGATGCGGCCGCGGAATTCCTAGGCGTGGAACTGACGCCGTTGTCGGCGGAATCCAGGATCATTGAACCGGGCACGGGCCGGGGCGTCACAGTCCGTCAACTAGCTTCTGGAAAACCACCGATTGAAGACGTGCAAGCAGCGGTCGCGCTGGCGGAAAAAACTTTGGCGACGGCGGACTCAAGACCAGCGGCATTGCGAGCGGCCTTCGCGGCTGATCGCGCGCGCCATGCCAATCCGCCGGCCACCGACGCAGCGGAGTTGGTTCGCGCCGCGGCCCTGGCCGAGCGCAAACTCGCCGCCGTTACCGCCGAGGAAGCGGTGGCCAGGGCGAATCAGGAGCTAAACCGCTTGCGCGCCGATGGCATGGCGAAAGTTAAAATCATCGCCGCGGAAAAAAAAGTGGCGGATGCACGTGCCGCCTGGGAAACGGCGCGCCAGGCGCTGGCGACGCCGGGAGAAAATTACACGTCACCCCGCGCCTCGCGGAAAGCGTTCGAAGGGCCGACGGAAACCGAGGCGATGTTGCCCTCGGTGTTTCCAGTGACCAGCACCGGACGCCGCACCGCGCTGGCCAACTGGATTACGGAACGGAAAAACCCGCTCACAGCGCGCGTGGTGGTCAATCATCTTTGGGCGCGACATTTCGGCGAGCCGCTCGTGCCAAACGTCTTTGATTTTGGGCGCAAGAATCCGCCCCCGCTCAATCCCGCGTTGCTCGACTGGCTGGCGGTCGAGCTGATGGAGCATCACTGGAGCCTGAAACATTTGCAGCGGTTAATGGTGACTTCGAGCGCGTATCGCATGACCACCTCGCTCGCCGGCGCGGACGCCGCCTCGCGCAAAGCCGACCCCGACAACAAGTATTTTTGGCGGCGCAATCCCGGGCGCATGGAAGCGCAGGTCATTCGTGACAGCGTATTGCACCTGGCCGGCGTGTTGGATTTAAGGGTGGGCGGGCCGACGGTGGATCCGCAGAAGGACGAGGCCTCGCTGCGCCGCAGTCTTTATTTCACCCATTCGGAAAATGACCACCACCGTTTCCTCGATGTGTTTGATAATGCGAAGGTGCTCGAATGCTATCGTCGGCAGGAAAGCATCGTGCCGCAGCAGGCACTGGCGATGTCCAACGGCAAACTCGGACTCGGCATGGCGCCGAAGATTGCCGCCGGGCTGGAAAAAGGCGCGCTGATAAATGATGTGGAGTTTATCGTGCGGGCGTTTGAAACCATCCTCGCCCGGCCGCCGAGCGCGGCGGAAAAAACGGAATGCCAGCAAGCGTTGGCCGAGTGGGTGAAGCTGTCGGCGGGAAAGAATCCGGCCGCCCCGCAGCGGGCGCGGGTGAACCTGGTGCATGCCTTGTTGAATCACAACGATTTCATTTCGATTCGATGAACGCAACCAGTCTCAGCGAACAATTGCGCGTGGTGTGGTGGAGCCTTTGGAGTATGTCTGAGGCGTAGCAGCCGACGGGACGGCGTGTTGCCCAAGTCAATATATATACTAATATTATTAATAAGATTATGGAATTTCGGCACCATTTCACGGATTCCACATCATCCTTCGCCACGAACCCGCCCCAAGGCGGAACTATTCGAGCAGGGGTCGCACCTCCAGAAGCACACTACTGCCTGATCCGGTCGTATCTAAACGGCTGGTTGGCGACGCCATAATCGGTCGCTTGGATGATGCCCCCCGTGCCGGACAAATTGGGGGCCACAGCGGACCATGCGCCGCCCGCCAGATTTGTGTTGCTCTCCAAATTATAATTCACACGGCCGAGCGTGGTGAAACTATTGGCGCAATCACTTTCCGTCAGCTTCGCCGCAGAGATGATGGGCCTCGGCGGATTGGTTTCAAGCACGAGGACCCAGTCGCCGCCGTCACTGTTCTTGCCGGGCGGCGTGAAACTGCGACTGCCGGTGTTTGAAAAAGGCGCGCCGGCGATGCCAAGTTAACTTCCACTGCTCGGGTCGTACCAACGTGCGGTCGCCGACCCGGCCAGTTTCGTCATGTCCACCGTGATGGTGCGCAACGTCGGCAGGTAAATGATGACGGAATATCCACCAAGTTGCCGGAGCTGCCCACTAAAATGTAGGGCGCGCCCGTCCATTCCGTGGAGGTATTGGAGTTGAAGGGGTTAACATTTTGTACGGGGCATCCTGCGCGCATTTTTTTACGTTCCTGGCATG
>JAYUBJ010000681.1:0-10066 GCA_043740915.1 Verrucomicrobiota bacterium | reverse complement strand
TGCTGGAGTGATTTGATTTCGTTGCGCGGCAGGGTGAGCGTCTCGTTGGGCGTCACGATGGTCACGGTCTTTTCGTCCTGCCGCGTGACGATGCCCGTAATGCTGCGGTCATCCTTGGTTTCCAGATTCGACGTGCGGTAATCGTTCGGAATCTCCGCGTTCGGATCGATCACATTGTGCAGCACGTAATCAAGGTCGGCGCGATTGGAACCGGTCAAATCGGGACCCACCTTGCCGCCGAGGTCGAACAGCGTGTGGCATTGCTGGCAGGTGCGGGCGAACACCGCGCGCCCGCGCATCGGATCGTCCGGACGGCTCGACTTGGCCAATACGATCGCCTTGTATTTCGCCGTCTCCCTGAGTTTGTCTTCGGGACTTTCGCGCGTAACTCCCCAGAGTTTTTCCACTTGCTGGTTGATTTCGTCATTCTTCAGATTGCGCAACGAACGCACGATGTCTGCGGAAAGGTCCTTGGATGAAATCGTCCCCTGCGCGAGCGCGGCGAGCAGGGGTTTGGCGAAGGCGACGCGCGAGGCCAGGGTGTTGAGCGCGTCTTTTTTTTCCGCGGCCGCGAGGGATTTGTAAACGCCCAAAATCACGGTGGGCGTCTTAGCGTCGTCATACGCCGCGAGACCGCGCAAGGCCGCCCCACGCAGGGCCATGTCTTTCAACAGCGTTTGCAGCGGCACCACCAACTCCGCATCCTTCGCGCCCAACAAAGAATCCAGCGCGCTTTTACGCGCGGCAACTTCGGCCTTGGCATCCATCAACTGCAGGCGCAACGCCGCGAAAGCCGCCCGGCTCCCGAACGTGACCGAGAGCGTTTGGGTCAGTTCGCGCACGGCGGCATTGGGACTCTTGGCAAGCTTGGCCGCGGCCTCCTCCCACCCGGCGGGCATTTTGACATTCCGCCGCCCCTTCAAGCCCTCGCTCATGCCTTTGAGGATATCGAGTTGGAACTGCGGATCATCGGTCTGCGCGATCACTTGCACCAACGGCGCAAGCGTGTCGGCATCCTGGGCGCGCAGGGGCGGCGTGGTGAGCAGGGCGAGGCAAACGCAAAGGGCAAATCGTTTCATAGCGGATCAGGGTGTAAAAGTTCTTGGCGCAGTTTGGAAGAAACCCGCGTGAAGGGCAAGTATTGGGTATCAATCCCGCGCTCCAGCGGAGCGCCCGAAGGTAGCCACGGGTGACCGAAGGGAACCCGTGGAAAGGGTGACCGAAGGGAACCCGTGGAAAGGGTGACCGACGCGAATGCGCCCCGGCGGGGCGCACGCGGTTCAATCGAAAACGTATCGATCATCATAATGTATTTCATGGGCCTTCAGAAATTCAACGTACTCTTCCCGGAAGGTCTTCACCCGATGATGCTCCGGCTGGGTCTGGATGTACTGGCGCACCTTGGGCACCTGCGATTGGCTAACGGTGAATACGCCGTAGCCTTCCTGCCAATGAAATGTCGATGCGCTGGAAAACGTTTCATGAATCCAGGCCGAGGATCGACTCTTGAGATTCCGCACGAGGTTCGCGATTGTGTCGTCCGTGCGCCAGCCGACCAACAGATGGAGGTGGTCCGGCATGCCGCCGATTTCGAGCAGTACGCCTTTTTCATCGCGGACGATTCCGCCAAGAAATGGGTAAAGTCGTGATTGGATTTCGGGGGTGATGGTGGGTTCGCGGTGTTTGGTGCTGAACACGAGGTGCAGACGGAGGCTGTGGTGGGTGCCGGGCATATTTTGGCAGTCCTTTACGTTCTTTGATCTCGTGGTTTCGTTCGTCCCGTCGGGGTGAATGATTCACCATCCTCCATTTGTCGCGCCAATGCGGACGTTCGCCCCGCCGGGGCGGAAACGCTTCTGTCATCCTCTCCACGGGTTCCCTTCGGTCACCCGTGGCTACCTTCAGGCGCACCTTCGGGGCGCGGAAATGCCTGCTGACGCACGCATCCCGCCACTCTACTTCTCCGCCTGCGCGAGTTTGCCGGCGGTCATGCGGCGGGTGATGAATTCGCGGATGATCGGGATTTTGGTTTTGGCCAGCAAGGAAACGGCCTTGGTCGTGTCTGCTCCCACGATCGGCTCGGCGGCAAACCAATACATCAACGGCAGGTTGTGGTCATTCACGTCCTCGGCATGGGCTAGGAGCGCCTCCACGATGGGTGTGCGATCTGACACGCTCAATCGCTGGCAAGCGCTTGCCAAATACAGCCGCACCACCGGCGACGGGTCGTCCTTCGCAAGGCGGAGAAATTCCGACTGCTTGGCCTCGGAAACATGTCTAGATTCGCTGAGCAACTGGATCGTCCAGGCGCGGACGAATTCGTCCTTGCTCTTGAGTTGTTCAAGAGCGACACCGCGCATGGGCCCAATCTGAGCATCCAACCCCTTTGTAACGTGTAACGCCCAAAGCGTGCGCAACTGATGTAACGGGTCAGTGTAGGTACCACGCAGCGTTTTGACCAAAGACTCGTGGATGGCCCGGCGCGTCGCTGGAATCCCGGAAATCGTTTGACCTGGAATGTCCCCATTTAGTTTGGTTCTTTCATCCTCCACCACGTACTTAATCTTGGTTCCTCCCTTGCCGTCCGGCCCTTCGATAACCGCAACGAACCGAGTCCGCTCCTGCAAAATCCGCTGGGCATGTCTGGCCAGCCAGGCGTTCTTGTTTGAAAGATAGCCGATGAGTTGATCATCACTCGACTTTTGCAAATCCACCTTGGTCGTCTTCGTGTTGCCGTAGGTGATCTTGAAGATTCTCCCGTTGCTCCGATCATGAACATCCGGGTTCCGTTGGTCGTGGCATTGCTGCTTGTCATACCAGTCGATCATAAAAACCGACCCGTCCTGGTCGGCCATCAGGTTCAGGATTTGCGACGAGCGATCGTTGAAGTTGATGAAGTCCGCGCCGTGCTTGCCCACAAACCCGGAACCCGCGCGCACCGGCACATCCATGTTGATGCGCGAGCCGTGGATGTTGTTCATGAAAAGCTTTCCGCGATACTCCGCCGGCCAACTATCGCCTAAATACACCATCAGGCCCGCGTGCGCGTGGCCGCCGCCAATGGAGCTGCTGCTGGCACGGTCCTTGTTGTTCCACTGATTGCCGGTATAATGGGCGTGGTCGGCGATGGTCTTGATGTCGTCGTAGATGAACGGGTTGATCGGCTTCAACTTGGCGTCCACATAGGTGTACGGATTTTCCGGCTGCGCGGTCATACCGCCAAATTGCTGCGTGAAATATTGCGGCGCGAGACGTCGTTCCTCCTCGAGCGAAGGCGCGTAATGCTCGCCGCCCTGCCGCTGGTAACGCGCGCCCTGGATCATGTGGAACAAATGCGGGATCACGCACGCCTCGATGAAACACTGCCCGTGCTCGTCAAAATCCACGCCCCACGGATTGCTCGTGCCTTCGGCAAACACTTCAAAGGTGCGCTTCGTCGGGTGAAAGCGCCAGACGCCGGCGTTGATGAATTGCCGCGCGCTGTCCGGTTCGCCGGGCTTCTTGACGTGCGAATGTGTGAAGACCCCGTGGCAGCCGTAGAGCCAGCCATCCGGGCCCCAGGTGAAGGTGTTCAACATCTCGTGTGTGTCCTGATACGACCACCCTTCCAGCACGACCTCGGGTTTGCCCGCGGGCTTCGGTCCGTCCTCGGATTCTTTCACGGGAATGAAATAGAGGTACGGCGCGGCGCCCACCCACACCCCGCCAAAGCCGTACTCGATGCCGCTCGCCAGATTCAACCCCTCCATGAACACCGTGCGTTTGTCGAACTTGCCATCGCCGTTCGTGTCCTCGAAAACGAGGATGCGATCGTAGCCTTTGCCCTCCGGCTGGCGAATGGGATAGGTGTAGTTCTCGACGACCCACACCCGCGCCCGGTCATCGAGACAGAACGCGATGGGCTGCTTCACGTCGGGTTCACCGGCGAAGAGCGTGGCCTTGAAACCGGGTGGCAGGATCATTTCCTTCGCCGTCTGCTCCGGCGAAAGTTGGTCAAACTTCATGCCGTCCAAGGGCAACTCCGGCGCGTCGGCGGGCACGGCGGCGAGCGATTTCTGGTTTGGATTCAGCGCGTTGGCGAAAGCCGGTTTCTGCGCGTAAAACTTGAAATCGTCAAAATTAATGTGGCCCCAGTGCCCGCCCGCCTGTTGGTCCAGGATGCGGATGAAAATTTCTTTTCCCTGATGCGCCTGCAAATCCACTACCACGGGCGCGAGCGTTTCGGTCGAGTTGTTCGACACTTTGAACGCCTCGGCGTCGCCACCGGAAATTTTGAAAATCACTTTCTGGTCGGCGTTGTTCACCAACTCGACGCGCGTGGTATCATAAGGCCCGGCCGCAATGAGGAACGCCGCCCACGGATGCGTGACCTTGAAGGGCGCGGAGGTGAGCGTGCCAATCGCCTCGTCGCCGAGGCCGTTCTCGTAGGTGCCAATCCAATACTTGCCGACATGGCTGCTGGTCATCGGCGCACGGCGCTTCACCACGGTGTCGCCCAGAATGGGCTGCTTTTCAAAGGCAGCACCCTTGGCGGTCCAGTCCTTCAGCGTGCCGGTTTCGAAATCCGTATTGAGCGGTTTGCCGTCTTTGCCGATCGGCAGGACCCCGTTGCCAGGAAGCGGCGGATTCGATTTCACGTCGCCGCCAGCACTGGGCGGGTTGGCCGGTGGCGTTCCGGTGCGCACCACGACCTCGCTGGCCTTGATGACTTGGCTCCCGGCATCCGCGAATTTCACCGGCGGCTGCGCTTTTTCCCATTCGTCCTTGCTCACAACTTTCGTCGAGTGCAGATGGACGAACGTGCCCTTTTTGTTTCCCACCACCACGTCGGGAAGTTTATCGCCGTTGAGGTCGCCCACGACGACTTGCGTGCCCACGCCGGAATTGTCATCGATCAAATGCGGCACCCAATCCACGGACTTGTCCTTCCCGCGCACGAGTTTGAACCAATACAGTACCGCGGGTGCATCCGGATCGGCATCGCCGTGCGAGCCGTGCGCCCAGAAACGTTTGCCGGTCACGATGTCTTTCAAGCCGTCGCCATCCATGTCCACGAGTTCCACCGCGTGGAGCTGCGAGAATTTCACGCCGTAGCGGTTGTCCTCGGGTTTGGTGTTCATGATGACGTGCTGCTTGAATTGAATCTCGCCGGCCGCATCGCGTTCCTTGAGTTGCTCCCACCACACGAGGCCGTAGCCGTGCGCCGCGAGGCTGGTGATCACATCGGTCAAACCATCGCCGTTCACGTCGTAGGCATACATCTGCGCGCCGCCGCCGTTGAATTTGAACGGATGAAATTTCCACTCTGGATCTCCCGCCAACGACGCCGGTTGTTCGTACCAGCCATTGCCTTCCAGGATGTCGCGGCGGCCGTCGCTGTTCACATCACCGAAACCGAGACCGTGCGTGAAGCGCCCGTAACCGACCTTGGGTGAAATTTTGTGGAAGATCCATTTCTCCGTCGGTTTCTCCCAATTCGGCGCGACGTAGCCCGCGAAGCCGTCGGACATGCAAATGATCACCGGCTTGCCCGTGCCGAGCAGATCACCCCAGGTCGGCGATTCATTGTCCACCACATCAAAAACGACATGACGCTTCCACGGTTCGTTGCCGTTGATGCCGGCCTTGCCCGGGTTCTCGAACCACGACGCATCCGCGCCGGGAAATCCGTAGATCAGCACGTCGGGCCAGCCGTCACCGTTGAAGTCGTAGGTGAAGGCGAAGAAATTGTCCGAGTAAGTGTTGTTCTTGCCGAGCACGCCTTCGAAGCCAGGAATAATTTCCTCGGTGCCATCGTCTTTCTTGAGCTTGAACGTGCGCGTGTCGGCATAAATCGTGTGGCGTTTGGTGAAGTCCGGTCCTTCCCACCAATACGGGCCGGAAACGACATCCATTTTGCCGTCGCGGTTGAAGTCGGCGAAGGTCGCGCCTTCGGACCAGAACTGGTTGTTGAGCTGGATCTTCTTCCACGTGTGCAGCGTGTATTTTGCGGCGGTGGTCGACGTTGCGGCGGCACTGGCCGTGACGGGCGGATGATAATCAGTGAGATAATTGCATGCCGCGAGCCACAAGCCGACGGAAGCGAGAACGGAAACGCGGGAGATGGACATCCTCCATTTGTGGCAATTCCATCCCAGCGGGTCAAGCGGGATGCGGTGGAAATATGACCGCCAACCAGAGCTCTCTGGCGGCGAAGATGGGCATCGCAAACAATCTCACGCGTTCCTCCAGACTCCAGCTACCCATGAACAACAACGTAGGGCGGGCATCTTGCCCGCTCTGCGGCGGCACCGACGGATGCTTCCCGCTCGCACCGGGGCGCGAGCGAGGCGGGCAAGATGTCCGCCCTACGCAAAACAACGGGTTTCGCGGCGCGAACCGCGAAACCCGCTCAATTTGTTTCCCCCGTGCTGCTCAGGACAACGGCGTGCTGCCGTAGGTGAGCGCCTTGATCTCCCGGCCGTCGCCGGTGGTGATCTTGCGGGTCTTTTCGTCGAAAACGCACATGACGCTCAGCCGCTCGGACATCTCGGCCAGCGAGATCACGGTCTGGACGCGGATGGCGAGATCGATGCCGCAGTTGGGCTGCTTGTTGGCGCGGATGCTCTCGAACCAGTTCTTCTCGTGCTCCGGCACGCTCTCGCCGGGCTTGATGTTGTCGAGGGTGATCGGGTCAATTTCCTCGACGAACGGCTTTTCTGGTTTCATCTCAATGCGATTGCCCGCCATGTAGAGCGTGGCTTTGTGGCCGCGGATCATTTCCTGCGTGCCCTGTTCGTTGACGGTGCTGCTGATGATGTTCATGGTCATGCCGCTGGGGAACTCGGCGATGAGCTGCACGATTTCCGGCACGTCGCGAATGTATTTCGTTGCCTTCTTGTCCACGGCCTTTTTGTCGGTTTCCACTTTTCGGTTGCCCACACTGGCGACGCGCAGGGGGAACTCCGGATTGCCGGTGGCGAGCATGTACGGATGGAGCTTGTGCGGGAAGAGGTCACCCAACAGACCGGCGCAATACGGATAATATTTGCGCCAGCGGAAATAATGGTCGGCGTTGAAATCCACCTTCTTCTTGATCTGGTTGCCGAACCACGCCTTCCAGTCCAGATCGTCCGGCGTGCACCAGTCCTGAATGTCGTAGTTCCATTCGCCTTGGGGAGAATTACGCATGTAGGAGCCTTGCGACATCACGACCGGGCCGATTTTTCCAGCTTTAATTAACTTGGCGGCCTCGTGCCATTTTTGATCGGAGCAGCCTTGCGAGCCGACTTGAAGAATCTTGCCGGTCTTCTTGACGGTGTCGTAAATCTCGAAGCCCTCGCCCAAATAGCGCGTCATCGGCTTCTCCACATACACGTGCTTGCCGGCGTTCATGGCGTCCACCGAAACGCGCGTGTGCCAGTGATCCACCGTGGCGCAACAAATGGCGTCAATATCCTTTCGTTCCAGCATTTTGCGGTAGTCGCTGTAATCCTGGCAATCACCGCCGACAAAGGCCTTGGCATCAGCCGTGCGGTGCTTCGAGACGTCGCACACGGCCGCTTGGGCGATGTTGTTGTCCCCGGCGTATTGTTTCTGCGGACGGACGTGCGCCATCCCCTGACCCCCGACGCCGACGTAGCCGACGACGATGCGGTCATTGGCGCCGATGACGCGGCCCGGCGCGGGAGCCTGGCTCTGGCCATAGACGGGGGTTTTGAAGAGGTTGGTGGCCGCCACCACCGCCGTGGCCGCGGTGGCTTGCTTGAGGAATTCCCGGCGCGTCGCGCTGCCGGACAGAGATGGATTCAATTTGTCGCTCATAAATAATTTTGCTTTGGGTTCAGGTGACGAGTCACCTTAACGCAACCGATTTTGCGGTCAATGCCGAACATTGCGTGCAGCGAAAGATTGCAATTCCCCGCCGCCCGGCGCAAATTCACCCCGCATTTCTGACAACTTGAAACCGAAAACCTCGAACGCTTAATTCGTTATGCCCAACCCTTGGACTGGAAAAGGAAATCCCTACACCCGCAAAGAAGTCGTGGACCGCCTCCGCGCCCAACTCAAGCAAGGCCACCCCATCATCGCCGCCGGCGCCGGCACGGGTATCAGCGCGAAGTTCATCGAAAAGGGCGGCGCGGATCTTATCATCATCTACAACTCGGGCCGCTTCCGCATGGCCGGGCGCGGTTCCACCTGCGGCCTCATGGCGTACGGCGACGCCAATGCCATCGCGATGGAAATCGGCGAGCACGAGGTGTTGCCGGTCGTCGAGGAAATTCCCGTGATCTGCGGCGTCCACGCCAGCGACCCGCGCCGGCGCATGTGGCACTGGTTGCTTGAAGTGAAGGACATGGGTTTCAGCGGCGTGAACAATTTTCCCACGCACTGCATCATCGATGGCCAGTTCCGCCAGGTGCTCGAAGAAACCGGCATGAGCGTGAAGCACGAGTTCGAGATGGTGCGGCTCGCGCGCAAAATGGATTTGTTCACGGTCGTCTATGTCGCCACGCCCGACGAGGCGCAAGCCATGGCCGAATCCGGCGCGGATGCCATCATCGCGCATGTGGGCACGACCATCGGCGGCAGCATCGGCGTAAAAAAAGCCGTCGTCTCGATGGACGAAACCGTGAAGCGCTGCCAGTCGATCATCAACGGCGCCAAGAAAGTGCGGAAAGACATCATCTTCCTTTCGCATGGCGGCCCCATCGCCACGCCGGAGGACGCGGCCTATATCAACGCGCACACCGATTGTGTCGGTTTCGTCGGCGCGTCGAGCCTGGAGCGCCTGGCCGTGGAGGATTCGCTGACCAAGCTCACGCAACAGTTCAAGAAAATCCCGGTGCAGAAATCCGCGCTCAAACCCTTTCAGAAGCGGTAATCGCCAATTGACCTGCGCGCGCAACGGGCCTAATTTCGGCCCATGGAAATCGAAGTCGAGCCGATGCAGCAGCCGGTTCGCCGCAGGGTTGGACGCACTCCCACACCCCGGCAACGGCTGGCCCAGCTCGAGGACATGATTTCCTTCGTTCAAAATCACGCCTATGGAGCACTCGCCCGCGCCGAGGGAGATTACTTCCCGGTTCGAAAAGTTGTTGGCGGAACTCGTCCGCCACAACATTGATTTCGCCTTGGGAGGCGGCCTCGCGGTCATCCTCAACGGCTACCCGCGTTTGACGCTGGACGCCGACATCCTGATCGACGAAGCCCCGGAAAATGTTCAAAAGCTGTTGGCGTGCCTGCGACAATGGGGCGAAGGGTGGGCACGCGAGTTGAAGCCCGAGGAGTTCGTCGCCCAGGAAGGTTGCATCCGCGTCAGTGAGGAGTTTGATTTGGACATCTTCACCCGGATGCGGGGGCATTCGCTGGAAGATTTTCGTTCACGCGTCCGTTGGATTGAGCTTGGCGATGTGCGGATCCCCATCCTCTCACCCGCCGATTTGGTTTTGCTAAAATCCGGCTCGTGGCGCGAGAAGGACAAACTCGACGTCCTCGCCATGCAGGAAATTCTCGCCCGCGAAGCTCAAAAACAATGAAGTAACCCGGTCGTTCGCAAGGACGCGCTCAGCGCGTTCAAAGGCCGAAGGCGCTTGGCAGACGTGTGTTTCAAGCGGTCAACTCCACCACTTCCAGCGTGCCGGAGAAAAGCCGGAAGTGCGGCGCGTGGCGGGTGACAATCCGCGCGGCGTCCCCGGCCCGGTCATCCTCCGCCCGCTGGCGCAAAAGCGCGTCGGCCAGCTCCTCACCCAAGGCGCCTTTCCACACCAGCAAGTCGTTTTTTTTTGTTCCACGAGGCTGCCCTGTAAACAGGTCAGATCCGGCCGGGAATCTGGTGCGCGGACAATCCATTCCCGGCCCGGAATCACGGTGTCAATCACGACCGCCGAACGCGGCGCAAAGTCGGCTGGAAAAAGTCACCCGCCGCCGTTCATCGCAGTTGGTTGTGTTCATGCCGGGGTAAAACCCACATTCGGCCCTTTTGAAGAGAAACTTTGCGATTTTCAGGGCGGTTTATGCGTGGAGGTTCGGGTGACCCTCAATGCATACGCCTCCCGACCGGCGGAAACAAGTCGGAGGATTTTCT
>JAYUBJ010000680.1:0-3119 GCA_043740915.1 Verrucomicrobiota bacterium | reverse complement strand
TTGCGAAACCGCCTCGTGCCAGTTGGGATCAAACGGCTTGCCCAACGCATCAATCTCCTCCAGCCCTGATTCGGTCAAGGCCGCCTTGAACTGGGCCGCAATCATGCCCACACCCGCCTTCAACGAATCCGCCGAACCCGTTTGCGCCTGGTTCGCGGCCGCCAGCGCCATGTCAAAATTGTCCATCACCGGCACCAGCTTCTCGAGCAACGATTCGTTGGCAAACTTGATCGCTTCCTGGCGCTCACGCACCGCGCGCTTCTTGAGATTGTCCAAATCCGCCGTCTGCCGCAGCAGGCGGTCCCAGTGCTCGTCGGACTTGGCCGCCTTGGCTTTCAATTCCTCGATTTGCTCCGGCGTAAGCGCCGCATGATCCGGCGCAGACGGAGCCTCGGCCGACTCGGGCCGTGGCACTTTTTCCAGCGCTTCCTGCACCGCATGATCTTTGGATTTGTTGCTCATTATAAACCATTTCTTCAAAGGTGCGGCACCATACACAAACACCCCGCCGAGGGCAATAGGGTTAAGGGATTGTCGATCGACTCCAGTGAGTTGTAACGGGCAGCTCCCGGCTCCCGCGTGAGCCGGATCGGATTGGGATCATCCCTTCTTCGCCGTCCCCGCTTCGAGAAAGCGCATCACTTTACTCCGTATCGGGCCTTGGCGTCCGCGAGGGTCATGCTCGCGGATCTGGCGTGATGTCGAGGTGTCGGACGACGCGTCATGCCAGGCCCAGTTGCTTCTTCGCCCTGGCCCACGAAGTCAGCGGCTTTGCGCCGTTGCGTTCAATCGCCTGATTTAACTCACGCAAGTCTTCCAAATCCTCAACCCGTTGGCGCAGGACCGCCAATTCCTCCTGCAAAGCGGAGAGCGTGAGTCTGGACTTGTTGGCCCGCTTGCCCGGTCGTTCGATGACACTATTCATAGGCTTCTTTTCTGTCCTTCACTGCATACACTTGAATTTGCTTCCCGGCGAGCCGAAAAAGCACGCGATGATTGCCGACCCGAAGGCGGTATTTGTTCTCGGCACCAGCCAGCTTCTTGAGGTCGCCGCGAAAGCTGGATTCCAAAGCGGTCAACCGTTCTCCGATGCGCTTGCGAAGTTCCTTCGGCAACGCGCGAAGCTGTTCAAGCGCCTCCTCGGAAAGGAACAGTTCGAAGTTCGCACCGGCCATGTTTTACTCCTTCTTCGCCGCCTTGACTTCGATGTGCAGGTCCCGCAGTTGCGTCGAACTGACAGCTGCCGGCGAATTGGTCATCAGGCAGACACCTTTGGCCGTCTTCGGGAAAGCAATGACGTCGCGGATACTTGGCGTGCCGCAGAGAATAGCGATAAGCCGGTCGAATCCGAGCGCAATGCCGCCGTGCGGTGGCGCACCGTATTTGAAGGCTTGGAGCATATATCCGAAGCGTGCATCCACGATATTCGCAGGAATTTGCAATACTTCATTGAATACCCATTTCTGCAAATTGGGATCGTGAATACGAATTGAGCCGCCGCCGAGTTCGACACCGTTGACTACGATGTCATAATGTTGGCCACGAATCTTTTTAAGATCGACTGAAGGCAGACCAGTAATGGGAAAATCCTTCATGTCCTCCGCCACCGGCGCGGTGAACGGATGATGGCTCGAATACCACCGGTTCTGCTCCTTGTCGAAGCTCAGCAGCGGAAACTCCACGACCCACAGGAAATCGAAGCGATCGGCTGGGATGGTCAGCTTCCCCTGCCCCTTCAGCACCTCCGCGCAATACAAACGAATCTTGCCCAGGATTTCGCACGCGGTCAGCCACTGGTCGGCGGCAAACAAAATCAGGTCGCCTTCCGCGATGGCCAGTTTCTGCGTCAGCGCTTCCTTCTCGGCCGGGTTAAAGAATTTCACGATCGGCGATTTCCATTCGCCGTTCTCAACCTTGATGTAGGCGAGGCCTTTGGCACCAAAACTTTTGGCGTATTCGGTCATCGTCTCGAGCTGGCCCTGCGTCGCGCACGCGAGCCCCTTGACGTTCATCGCTTTCACCACTCCGCCGTTGGCGACCGCCCCGCCGAACACCTTGAAGGTGCTGGCGCGGAATTCCTCCGTGAAATCCACCAGTTCCATGCCAAGGCGCGTATCCGGCTTGTCAATTCCATAGCGGTTCAGCGCCTCCTCAAAACTGATGCGACGGAACGGCGTCGGAATATCCTGCCCCAGCGCCGTTTTCCAGACGCGCTTCAGCAAGCCCTCAATCAGCGCATAAATATCCTCGCGCTCGATAAAGCTCATCTCGAGGTCAATCTGCGTGAACTCCGGTTGACGATCGGCGCGCAAGTCCTCGTCGCGATAACAGCGGGCGAGTTGAAAATATTTTTCGACGCCCGCGACCATGAGGATTTGTTTGAACTGCTGCGGCGACTGCGGCAGCGCGTAAAATGTTCCAGGCTCGCGCCGGTTCGGCACCAGAAATTCACGCGCACCCTCGGGCGTGGACTTGAACAGCGTCGGCGTCTCGACTTCCAGGAACCCCTGCTCGTCCAGGAACATCCGGGTCGCGGTAGCCACTTTGCTGCGCAGTTTCAAATTGCGCGCCATCTCCGGACGCCGCAGATCGAGGTAGCGATATTGCAGGCGCAATTCCTCGTTCACCTTGTTTGCCACTTCCGGGTCGTCCACCGGAAACGGCAGCACGTCGGCGTGGTTCAACACCGTCAGTTCCTTCACCAGCACTTCCACCTGGCCGGTGGTGATCTTCGCGTTGTCCGTGCCGGCGGGACGCTGACGCACCTTGCCCGTCACCTGCACGACGCTCTCACTGTGGAGGTGAGTGGCGGTGTCGAAGATCTCCTTGCTCAAATCAGAAGGGTCGAAAACTGTTTGCGTGCGGCCCTCGCGGTCGCGGATGTCCAGGAAGAGGACGCCACCAAGGTCGCGACGGGAGTGGACCCAGCCGGCGAGCGTGACCGTCTGCCCGAGGTGCGCCGGGCGAAGTTCATTGCAATGATGTGTGCGTTTCATTTTCGTCTTTCAAGGTGGCGCCGTGCAAGCGCGCCCGCTTCGGCGAAAAACAAACGGCGGTCAAAAGACCGCCGCTACAATTCGCAGCCAAGCGAGCGCGGATGTTGGCGGGAAATACCGCCA
>JAYUBJ010000679.1:0-3121 GCA_043740915.1 Verrucomicrobiota bacterium | reverse complement strand
GCCCGTTCTTTGGGTTTGTCTGGTCGCACCGCTGCGGCTGATCCCGCGCGGCGCGGGACACAGCCGCGCTCCGGAGGCAGGGTCGAACCGCGCCCGTCAAGCGCGGATCTTCTGAATTTCCCGTTTCGCATTTCACCATTTCGATTATCTTTGGCCGGTGTCCACGTTCACGGAACAACTCGACAACCTATCCACGTTCAACCACGTCGCCGTGCCGGATCTCTGGCAGCAGCAGGCCGTGGCGGCGTTGCGCGCCGGGCAGGACGTGGTCGTCCACGCCCCCACCGGTTCCGGCAAGACGCTGATTTTTGAACTGTGGTCCAATCAGGGAAAGCATCGGGGCCAGGCGATTTACACCGTGCCGACGCGCGCGCTGGCCAACGACAAACTCGCCGAGTGGCGCGCGCGCGGCTGGGACGTGGGCATTGCCACCGGCGACCTGGCGGAGAATCTCGGCGCGCCCGTGCTGGTCGCCACATTGGAGACGCAGAAAAACCGCTTGATCCGCAGCGACGGGCCGGCGCTCCTGGTGGTGGACGAATATCAGATGCTCGGCGACACCGACCGCGGTTTGAACTACGAACTCGCGCTGGCGCTCGCGCCGCCCCCGACCCAGTTGTTGCTCCTCAGTGGCAGCGTCGCCAATCCGCAGCAAGTCGTGAACTGGCTGCAGCGATTGGGCCGTCAGGCGGTCCTGATCCGCTCCGATCATCGTCCGGTGCCGCTCGAGGAAGTAAACGCGAACAATTTGAATTTCCATGTGCCCAGCGAAATCCGCGGCTACTGGCCCCGCTTCGTCGCCAAGGCGCTCGCGGAAAACCTCGGCCCCATTTTAATTTTTGCGCCGCGCCGAAAGGAAACGGAAACCCTCGCCGCCGAACTGGCCCGGCAGTTGCCCACGCCGAATCCGCTGCTGCTGCAACCGGAGCAAAAACAACTCGTCGGCGAACAGCTCGCCAAGCTGCTGCGCAGCCGTGTCGCCTATCACCACAGCGGTCTCAGCTACGCCGTGCGCGCGGGGGTCATCGAACCGCTGGCCAAGGCGGGCGCGCTGCGCGTCGTCGTGGCCACCATGGGCCTGGCGGCCGGCATCAATTTTTCGCTCCGCAGCGTGGCGCTCGCCGGCGATTCCTACCGGCGCGAACACATCGAGCAGCCTTTGAAAGCGGATGAAATCTTGCAGATGTTTGGCCGCGCGGGACGGCGGGGCATCGACGAAACCGGCTACGTCTTGGTGAGCAACAACGAGATTGGTCTGCGGTCCGCCTATCCGGCGCACCTCGCCCGCAGTGGCATGGTGGATTGGAACGCGCTGCTGGGCCTCATGTCCGCCGCCGCCGAACAGGGGCGTGATCCCTTCGCCGAGGCGGTGCGCGTGCAGCAACGGTTGTTCACCAGCAAGCCGATCTTGCTGGGGGTCGAGGAGTCGTTGAAGAATCCGGAAACTCCCTGCGGCCTGAAGACGGACGCCGATCGGGCGCGGCGGGTGCGGCACCGCGTCCGCGAAATGCGCAACAGCGCGGGCGAATGGGAGCCGCTGCCACCCGTCGCGGAAAAGCCCGTGCGCGATATTTATGTGACCCAATCGGACCCGGCCACACCCCGTCTCCGCCCGATCCTCTCGGTTCCCGCCGCGCTCGAAACAGTGGGCGCCGGAATCTTGACCGCCATCGGCGAACAGGACGGCTGGCCCATTTATGGTCGCAGCGTCACGGTCGCCGAGTTGTTGAACCACGACCGCGTGCAACTGGTGAAATGGGTTCTGCGACTGGTCAACAGGAGCGGACGCCAGGTGCCGCTCACCGTCTGGCAGCAAAAGATTTTGCCGCTCGTTGAGAAAAAACTCGCGCATCAAAAAACGCCCGTGATCCGCTTCGAGCAGCAGGATTACAAGCTCGTCGCCTTCGTGAGCGTGGCCGGCTTGACGCTGCGCGTGCCGGTGGATTCCCACGGCGTCGCGCTGTGGAAACCGGACGAGCGCGAAGTGCTGCCGCCCGATTGCGCGCGCTGCCCCTTGACGGAAACCTGCCGCAAACTTTCGCTCGCCTCGGGCGTCGCATTGTTGTGGCGCCGGCTGGGCTTGGTGGACGCCGCCGGGGTGCCGACGCGGCGCGGACGCCTCGCGAGTTTTTTTCATCAGGGCGACGGGCTGGCGATTGCCGCCGCACTGGAGGACGAGAAGTTTCCCTTGGAGGAATTGATCTACGAACTGGCGAATCTGGAGGGCGGTTTTCGTTTTTGCGGCGAGGCAAACCGGTGGGCCGGCCGGCTCGCGCTGGCCAGCCAGCGGGCCTATGGCACGCAAACCCTGCCCGGTTATCTCGAATTCGGCGTGCCATCCGGCTACGGTGCGGGTGCGGACGACGTCGTGGCGGCGGTGCACAAGAACCCGTTGCACAAGAGCGCGTGGGTGACGGAGTTTCTCGGCGTGGGGGATATTGACCGCGTCATCATCGAGTGGCGCAGTCTGCTGCGGCAGCTCGCGCACGCGCCGCCGCTGGACTGGGCGCGCTGGACCGCGTTGCAGGCCATGGCCAGGGCGATCCTGCTCGAGACGGAATCGCCCACGCTCACCACGTTGCCAGCGCTGGAGTACAGCCAGGCCCGGCGCGTGGATCATCGGCTGGTTTTCCGGCGGCACTGACGGACGCGCAAAGAGCTTGGTTCTCGCGGCGCTTGGATTATTTTTGGGGTGGCTTATGAAATACAACCCACTCGGCAAGACCGGCTGGTCGGTTTCCGTGATCGGCTACGGCGCCGCACCGCTGGGCGGCGCTTATGGCTCGTTCGATGAAGCGGAGGCCATCCGCAGCGTCCAGACCGCGCTGGACCTGGGCGTCAACTTCTTTGATGTCTCACCGTATTACGGAACCACCCGGGCGGAAATCCTCCTGGGCCAGGCGTTCACGGGAATTGCCCGCGACCGGTTTTATCTCGCCACCAAAGTGGGGCGCTACGGCCATACGGAAAAGGATTTTGATTTCTCCGCCGCACGCGTCACGCGGAGCGTGGAAGAAAGCCTGCAACGCCTCGGCGTCAGCCACCTTGATTTGATTCAGTGCCATGACATCGAGTTCGCTTCGCTCCGGCAGGTGATCGACGAAGCCCTTCCTGCGCTGGA
>JAYUBJ010000678.1:0-3124 GCA_043740915.1 Verrucomicrobiota bacterium | reverse complement strand
ACGAAAATCATTTTCGTTCAAACCACCGCCGCAATCGCATCGCCCATCTCGCGGGTGCCGACTTTGCGCGCATTCGCTTCGCTCGCGCTGAAGATGTCGCCGGTGCGGTAGCCGGATTCAATCGCATGTTGCACGGCGCTTTCAATCGCCGCCGCCGCTTCGTTCAAGCCGAAGCTATGCCGCAGCATCAGCGCGCTCGACAGGATTTGCGCGATGGGATTCGCCAAGTTTCTCCCGGCGATGTCCGGGGCCGTGCCGCCCGCCGGCTCATAGAGGCCAAAGGTGATCTCACCGCTCGTCGCGCCGAGGCTGGCGCTGGGCAACATGCCGAGCGAACCACCGATCGCCGCCGCTTCATCACTCAAGATGTCGCCGAACATGTTTTCGCACAGCATCACGTCGAACTGCGTCGGGCGCAGCATGAGCTGCATCGCGCCATTGTCCACGAACATGTGTTCCAGCGTCACGTCGGGATATTGTTTGCCCACACGCGTCACCACTTCGCGCCACAAGATTCCGTTCTCCAGCACGTTCGCCTTGTCGATGCTCGTCAATTTCTTGCGGCGCAACTGCGCGGCCTGGAAGCCGACGTGCGCGATGCGTTCAATCTCCGGCGTCGTGTAAACCATCGTATCCGTCGCGCGGAAATTGCCGCCGCCCAAGTCCTCGGTTTTTTTCGGTTGGCCGAAATACATGCCGCCGGTCAGTTCGCGCACGACGAGCATATCAATGCCATCGCCCTGGCGTTCTTTCGCCAGCGGACACGCGTGGGCGAGGGCTTTGGGCAGATGCACCGGGCGCAGGTTGGCGAACAGGCCAAATTCCTTGCGGAGGCGCAGCAGCGCGGCGCGTTCGGGCCGTTCTTCTTTCGGAATCGTCGGGTCGCGGTCGGGCAAACCGACGGAGCCGAAGAGGATGGCGTCGGATTTTTTGCAAAGCGCGAGCGTGATGTCCGGCAGCGCCTGCTTAGCGAAGTCAATGCCCGCCCAGCCGACGGGCGCCTCGGTGATGGCGAGTTTAAATTTGAATTTTTGTTCGGTGACGCGGAGGACCTTGATGGCCTCGCGCATGACTTCCGGGCCGATACCGTCGCCCGCGAGCGCTGCGATGTTGTAAGTTTTCATAATCAGGAGCGGACATTTTAATTTTTTCCAGCGCGGTGACAATGGAATTTATTTCTGCGGATTGCGGAAGGGAATGACTTCAGCTACAGTCCGGACATGAGCGCCAAGTTCAAGCCGCAGTTTACCGCCATCATCCAGCGTTCCGAAAAATGGTTCGTCGCCCTCTGTCCGGAACTCGATGTGGTCAGCCAGGGCAAAACTGTCGAGGAAGCGCGACGCAATGTCACCGAGGCGGTGGAACTGTTTTTGGAAACCGCCAGCCCGTCGGAGATCAAGCGGCGCTTGAGCAAGGAAACCTACATCTCTCCGCTCGCCGTCGCCGTCTGAACGAGTTGACGTTGCGACTCTGACTTCGCATATCAGTTGAAATGGCCAAAATCAAAGTTTTATCCGGGGCCGCAGTTTGCAGGATTCTGGCGGAGCATGGCTTCATGAATGTTCGCCAGCGCGGCAGCCACATCGTCATGCAGCGACGGCTGCCCGGCACCACCATTACCGTGCCGGTTCCCAACCATCGCGAACTAGATCACGGCACCTTGCGCTCCATCATCCGGCAATCACAGCTTGACCGTGAATTGTTCGAGACGGATTGAAACCATTCATGTCGTTGCCCTATAAAATCGCCACGCTACTTTACTGCTTCAACGAGACGGGCGAAATCCTGCTGCTCGAACGCACGCAGGAGCCCAACCGCGGCCTGTGGAGTCCGTGCGGCGGCAAACTCAAGATGGATCGCGGTGAATCGCCCTACGCCTGCGCCTGCCGCGAGGCGCACGAGGAGATCGGCGCGGAATTGCGCCCGGCGGATTTGCATTTGGCCGGCCTCGTCAGTGAACATGGTTATCAAGGCCAGACGCATTGGCTGATGTTTCTATTCGAGGTGAAGCTCAAGTTGAAATCACTCCCGTCACCGATGAGCGAAGGCCGCTTTGAATTTTTCCCGCGTGAAAAGATTTTTGATTTGAACCTTCCGCAGACGGATCGCGAAAAAATCTGGCCGTGGTTCTGGCAATATCGCGGCGGCTTTTTCGCGGCGCACTGCCATTGTCACGCGGACGGACGGAACGAGTGGGCTTTGGAGGAGGCGCGGGGCGGGGAGCTTGGAGTTTGAGGAATAGCTACTTTGCCGCGCGCCGGAATTTTTTATGAACGACCCCATCATTGACCTGCACAGTGACGATTATTTCATGGGCGAAGCTTTGCGGCAGGCGGCCAAGGCCTACGAAGCCGGCGAAGTCCCCGTAGGCGCGGTGATCGTGCGCGAAGGCCGGATCATCGCCCGCGCCGCCAACCAGGTTGAACTGCTCAAGGACGCCACGGCCCATGCGGAGATGCTCGCGCTCACCCAGGCCGAGGAAGCGGTGGGCGACTGGCGGTTGACCGATTGCACGCTGTATGTGACGAAGGAACCGTGTCCGATGTGTGCTGGAGCCGTCGTGCATACGCGGCTCGCGCGCGTGGTGTTCGGTTTGGGCGACCCTAAAGGCGGTGCTGCGGGCGGTGCGCTAAATCTGCTGCAATTTCCCACCTTGAATCATCAATGCGCCATCACGCCCGGCGTGCGGCTGGCGGAATGTCGGGCGTTGCTGCAAAGTTTTTTCGCAGAACAACGGCTGGCGGCGAAAGGAAAAAGGCAGGGGAAAGCGATTTGATCGAGAGCTGGCCAAGACCGAGGGCGTGCTCGTTTGGCGCAGCGCACGGATTGCCCCACTCCGCCGCCCGGAGCCAGACCGACCCGTATTAAAATCATCCGCATCAACGCGGGTTCGGTTCATAAAAAAACGCGGCAACCTTACGGTTGCCGCGTTGAAGTGAGGAAACTTAACGGATCACCACGGGGTGTTGATCGAGGGCAAAGCCACGGTGTTCGTGCTGTTTTGCAGCGCGGTTTTCAAGCCGCTGATGCTGACGGACTGAACGCTGCCGTCACCCAACAGGAGGTTGCCGGACTTCTGGTGCAGATCGTTAGCCGTCCAGGACCAGGATTGAGCAGCAGTGCC
>JAYUBJ010000677.1:0-3128 GCA_043740915.1 Verrucomicrobiota bacterium | reverse complement strand
GCGGGCGGGAAGTCCGCGCTACTTGTTGAGTTGAATTTGCGCGACGCCATAAACTAAAAATTCCGGCACGACAAAACGAACCCGCCCGTTCACCGCTTTCGCCTCGAGTCGCCGTGATTCGCCGTGTTCCGGGGTGATGAACTGGACCGATTTCAGCCTCGCTCCCTTGGGCAGCAACACGTCGGCGACGATACCCGTGGCCGCCACCGGTTTTTCGTCGCGAATACCGCTGCCAGTGGATGGTTTGTGGTCCGCCCCAGGCGGCGGTTCAGTGCGATTGTAATTCACGAAATGCACATCGATTTCCTGGTTCGACCCCGACGGCCGGCTGGCGGATGCGCGCACCGTAAACGGTGCTTCAAAGCGGCTGCGGGCCGGCGGCAGTTGGCCCAGCGCCTGGTCGATGGATTGCGCGGTCGTGATCACCGTCGAGTATTTCGCCGCCGTCTTCGGTTCGAACTGATCATCGGGCAACACATCGAACAAGACATGTTCGTCGAGCAGCGCCTGGCCCAATTGACGGAACTGCTCCACCGGCTTGATTTCCCCACGATGCACCTCGCTCCGTGGGAACAGCAACGCGACTTCGGCGTGCGAGTGGTTGGCGTGATAGAGCGAATCATGACGCCGGAGAAACTGGTAGTAACGCACGATCTCGGCGCGCGCCAACGGATCGGTGAATGCCGTGTAGAAACCCATCGGCGCCCCGCCGTTCGCTGCCAGCTCCGCGATGGTCGCCCGGATGCGCGTGCCCTCGTATTTTCCCAACGTGAAGGACCGGTCGCCGAACGCGCCCCGGATGTACCGCGCCTGCAACGTCCCTTCACCCAGGAAATGTTGCTTGAGATCGGTGAAATTCGCCGCGCCGCCCAGGCTGTACCAAAGATAAGTCTCGTCCTTCCCCCAGCGATTCGCCGGCAACAAGCAACGCTCGTCGCCCTCGATCTGCGAGAAATCCCCCAGATGATTCCATTGCGCAACGATGAGATCGGGCTTCAGGGAACGCCCGTAACGGACGAAGATTTCATCGAACGCCTCCTTGTTCGAGATTTGTGAGAAGCGCAGCATCTCGAGCCGGAGCGGAGTCGTTTCGGCCACCGCATGCCAGGACACAATTTCGTTGAACGGATGTTTTTCCACGTCGCTGAGGCCAAACTTCGCGCGGAGTTCCTCGTTCGAGAAACGTTCCCGCAGGTAGTGCCGGAAGGCCTGCTGGCAATGGTCGCAGAGACAATTGTGGCGGTAAAAATAATTGACCACGAAACCATCGAGGCCGCGGCGAATACCGTGGCGCACCCAGGCCTTGAGCACCTGTTGCCAGGCGGGATTGCGCAGACAGGCCCAGTATTCATTCATCCCGCCGATGGCGTAATTGCGATTCGTGATGTACGAGCCATCGGCATTTCGCTCCAACAATTGCAAAGGATCGGCCACGGGTTTTGGCCCCAGGGTTTGCTCGTCCCACAGGTCGCGGTAGAACTTGAAAAAGCCGCGCGGTCCCTCGGGACCATCGGGGTCGCCGACGAGAAACTCGACGTTGAAATGTCCGATGACCCTGGCGCCGCGCTGGTGCAGCTTGCGATTCAGGTCCTCGAACCATGCTCCCAACTCATTCAAACCGCGCACCGGGAAGTGGACGGGATAACCGTTGTATTGCGCCGTATGCGCGAGGCTCCAAAAGTGCGCGCCGTAAAATCCCACCTGCACAACTTCCGGTTGCGCTTCGTCGATGAACTTCAAGTAATCCGGGGTGCCATAGTCCGTCCAATGCGCCACGAGCCGCGTGAAATGGAACGGATCACGTTCGGCACTCGGCGTGCAAAATGCGGAAAATATTTGGAGAACCAACATTGCCGCAAGCGCCAGTTTGAAAACCCTGGTTGGGTCGTGGAGCCGGCTTGAAAACTCCGCTGGCGCATGAAGTTGAGGTGGCGGCGGGCGTCCCCGCCTGCCGTGGAGCCGAGGCGTCTCGCCCGGCGGACCAAGCGCGCGAATCCAGTATCGCTTCTCAAGATTTCCTGAATCTCTAAACATTTGGATCTCTATTCCGGGCGGCCCGTCCTCCATAGCACGGATACTGCGGAGGGTGGACAAGTTGCCGCCCTCCACGTCAGGCGAGGACGCCCGACGTTACGAGTTTTCAAACCGGATTCAAGATTTTCACGGCCGTACCTCGTCCGAGCGCATGTCGCCAAGGAAAGGCAGTGCGCGGCGGTATTCCTCGAGCGCGGCGAAATCGAGATCGGCGCTGATGACCCCTTCGCGGCTCTCGGCGTCGGCGAGAATGTCTCCGTGATAATTCACGACCATGCTTCTGCCAGGGTGGTTCAGCTTGGGATCGCGGCCAATGCGATTGACGCCGATGACGTAGGCTTGGTTCTCGATGGCGCGGGCCTGAAGCAATTTCACCCAATGGCCGATGCGCACTTCCGGCCAGCTCGCAATGACCGTGTAAAGGTGCGGACGCCGCCACGCCGCCTTGCGAAAAATCTCCGGGAAACGGAGATCGTAACAAATGAAGGGAGCCACCAAAAATTCATTGCATTGGAACGTGGCCATCTCGGTGCCGGCGGCGTAGGCCGCGGATTCACCACCGAGAGTAAACGGATGCAGTTTCGAATAGCGGGCGATCTCCTTGCCGTCCGGAGAAAACGTCACCGATTGATTGCGGCCGCGGCCATCCGCACCCAGGCAGACCAACCCCGCCTGCAAATAGACGCCGTGACGACGCGCCAGTTTGGCCAGACGAAGTTCAGATCCACCGCCCGCGGGTTCAGCGATCGCGGTGACGTTCATGGAGAAACCGCTCAGGCACATCTCGGGGAGGACGACCAGTGCACCGGGGGAGAGTTTGGCTTGGGCGAGCAAAGACTCGGCCTTGTCCAAGTTGGCGGATTTGCTTTCCCAGGCAACGTCGAATTGGCAGCCGAAGACTTTCATGTGGCCACGTTGCCAAAATTCCCGCGCAACCAAAAGCGGAATTTGTGGGTGCATGACGATGCTGGAGCCATCTGGGCACTGCCCCGTAGCGCAGGGCGTCCTCGTCTGCGAGTTCTGGCCCCGACAGCTGCTGTCCGGGGCCAGATTCGATCCACGGGGCGAGGACGCCCCGCGAACTCGCAGCCGAG
>JAYUBJ010000676.1:0-3141 GCA_043740915.1 Verrucomicrobiota bacterium | reverse complement strand
GCAAGATCCTGTCCGACCGTCCCATCAATGCGCTCGAGGCGATCATGGAGGCGGGCGGGTTCGATTATACCAAGGCCAATTTGAAAACGGTATCCGTGATCCGCATGGAAAATGGGCGGCAACAACACCACACGTTGAATATGAAGCGCGTGCTGAATGGTGAACAAATTGCGCCTTTTAACCTCCAGCGCTCCGACATTATTTACGTTCCGGAACGGTTCAATTGGTTCTAAACCGAATCATCCGAACACGATCTCGGTGGTCGCCGCTTGCTCATCCCAACCGCGCGTCGGATCGGCCGTCACGGAGGATATGTCCTTGATGGAAATCTGGCGGCCGCGCGTCTTCGGGCTTTTCACTTCGATCCGGTTCGGGTCGCAGGTCTGCTGGTTGATCTTCTGATGCGGCGCGGGTTTGTAGCGGACGTACAGAACCTTCGGCGTTTCTCGTGCGAAGAACAGGATGCGCGATTTGTCCGGGATGCACAGGTAGGCCTTGTTGAGAATCGTACCGCCCAAGGTGAAGCGTTTCAGGTAGCTCGCGTGGCGGTCGGTGTAGGCGCAGGTGAAAACCGTCTCGCGATCAGGCAGGCCGCTGTAAAACAATTCCGGGCCGACGAATAATTTTTCCGGCAATTCGGTGACTTTGTAGGTGCCGTCCTTGAACACGAGGAGAAGCTTGTCGAACTTCGTGCATTCGAGTTTGAATTCCTCGCCGTTGACCTTGCAGCCCACGTAACCACTCTCGCGGTCATACGCGACCTTGAATGATTTGAAGGCCACGGCCTTCACATCGACTTCTTCGTGCCGCGCTGACTTGGTGGTCAGGCGCGGGTAGCGGGGGCCGTATTTCGCCAACAACCCTTCGAGGTGGCCAATGGCCCGTTGCGTGAGGTCTTTAAGATGCTTCCGCGCCTCGGCCAGGTCGGCCTTCGTCTGCTCCATTTCCTCGCGGTGCTGGTTGATGTCGAAGAGCGAAATGCGGCGGATGCGGACCTGCAGCAGGCGTTCGACATCCGCAGCCGCAATTTCGCGGACCAGTTGCTTCTTGAACGGCGTGAAGCCTTCATGGACCGCTGCGGTCACGGCCTCGGACGTTTTGCTTTTCTCAATCAACTTGTAGATGCGCTCTTCGATGAAGATTCGTTCCAGGGTGCGGTAATGCAGTTCGTCGAGCAATTGCCGCTCGCGTAATTCCAGTTCTCGCTGGAGGATTGCGACGAGTTGAGCCGTGTTCTCGCGCAGCATTTCGCTCACGGTCAGTTCCACCGGGCGGTTGTTCTTGATGACAATGATGCGGCTGGTGATCGAAACTTCGCAGTCGGTAAACGCGTAAAGCGCATCAATCAATTTCTCCGCCTCCACCCCGGACGGGCATTTGATCTCAATCTCGACATTCTCGGACGTGAAATCGTTGATGGCTTTGACTTTGAGTTTGCCCTTCTGCGCGGCGTCTTCGATGGACGCCATAAGCGAATCCGTGGTGGTCGTGGGCGGGATTTCCTTGATGATGACGGTGGATTCGTCCTTCACCTTGAGCTTGGCGCGCACTTTTACGCTGCCCTTGCCATCCTGATAATCACGCGCGTCCATCAAGCCGCCCGTCGGAAAATCCGGCAGGCATTTGAACGGCTGCTTCTTGAGGATCGCGATCTGCGCTTCCAGCAATTCGGGAAAATTGTGCGGCAGAATCCGCGCGCTCAGGCCGACCGCAATTCCCTCCGTGCCCAGCATGAGCGTGAGCGGCAGTTTGCACGGCAGCGTCACAGGTTCCTGGTTTGTTCCGTCATAACTCGGCACGAACTGGGTGATTTCGTCATTGAAAAGTTCCGTACGCGCCAGCCCGGTCAGTCGACATTCAATGTAACGTGACGCTGCCGCGGGATCGCCGCTGAAGATGTTGCCGTAATTGCCCTGGCCTTCGATGAGGTAACGCTTGTTGGCCAGCACCACGAGCGCATCGCCGATGGACGCGTCGCCGTGCGGATGATACTGCATCGTGTGGCCGACAATGTTTGCAACCTTGATGAACTTTCCGCTGTCCTTTTCATGCAATGCCCAGAGCACACGCCGCTGCACCGGCTTCAATCCGTCGGCAAGATTCGGGATCGCGCGATCGCGGATGACGTAGCTCGCGTAATCAAGAAACCCGCGATCCACCCGCGTGTGCAACCCTGCGGCGAGATTCCTCGGGTCGAAAGGTCGGTGCGCGCTGGCTTCCACAGCCTCGGCGACGATGTGGTCTGAGCCATGGGCAATCGCCTTGGCGGGTTTGTCCTCCGCTGGCGTGGGCTTTGCGCTTTTGATCGGCAATTCCGGCTGGCTTGGTTCTTTCTTTTTCTTTTCTGCGCACATGAGCGGGGCGCATTAAGCCAGAAAGCCATGCAGACTGGCAAGACCCGCGAATGAATCGAGCGGACACGGGTGGGCCGAGCGATTTTCCTGCCTGGGATGCGGAGAGTTGCTGACTCGGAGGTGGGTCGCATAACACTGATGGTCAGACGACCCTTCCAGCCGGCTTAAGCGGGGTGACAGCGGTGGTGGCGGGAGATTTCTATACCGTTGCGATAATTGTTGGCCCCACGGTCGCGGCGCTCTCGACCGGAAATAACCTTACGCAATTGTGGCCAGTTACAACGACGGGTTATCGGTTTGAATCGACTCCGAGTTCATCGCCGTCCACCCTGGGGGGCAACGCAACCGAAACTTTTCAAACTAACGGTGGAGTCATAAGCATTGTTCTGCCCGCCAGTGGAGGATAACAATTTTATCGGTTGGTAAGCGAGTCGACTATTCCTTCGGGCGCGGGCTGGCGAGGAAATCCACCTTGGCACTTAGTTCGGGTGTCAGATAATGGTCGGGATTCGAGATTTGCACTTTGATTTGCAGGGTGCCCTTCTGGCGATTGGCCTCCGGCGCGATCTCGGCAACGTACCCATCATAGACCCGGTCGAGATACGCTTCCGGGCTGATGCGGCATTTCTGTTTCAAAAAAACTTTCGCCAGGTCGGACTCGCTCAGATCAATTTCCACCTGCAAGTCCTTCAAATCCGCCAAGGCAATCAACGCCGTGCTCGGGCCGCGCAGGCCGCCGAAACTTTGTGGCACCACCAACTCGGCGGCGTCCACCAGTTTTTCGAGC
>JAYUBJ010000675.1:0-3154 GCA_043740915.1 Verrucomicrobiota bacterium | reverse complement strand
TCACCGACACGGAGAAGGAACTCGCGACCACCAAAGGCGACAAGGCATTTTTGCTGAAAGAACTCAAACGCCTGCAGATTGAGAAGGCCGAATTGGAGAAGCAGATGAACGACCTCGCGTTCCTGCGGGAGCAGGTGAAGAGTTTGAAGGCCGAGCTGTCCATGAAGAACCGCATCCGGTGGATCAAGGAAGGCTTGTACGGCGACAAGAAAGGTTCCCAGCTTTTGAACGAGGGATTCAAGCAGACGGCCGCCAAGACCAACTACAATCTTAACGTGGAAATCAAAAGGGACGGCTCCGGCAAGGTCGTCCCGCCCGTAGCCCCTCCGGTCCCGAAATGAGCCGCGTCAATCTGCTCGCGGACTCGCATGGGCGCATCATGCGCGATCTCCGGGTGAGCATCACGGATCGCTGTAATTTCCGTTGCCTCTATTGTCTCCCGGAAACCGAGGAGGCGGCCAATTTCTACCGCGGCAAGTTTGATGCGATCAACAATCCACGGCCCATCGCCGTCACCATCGCGCGCGAATGGAAACCCAAATCGCAAATCCTCAGCTTCGAGGAAATCGAGCGGGTGGTGCGGTTGGCCGTGGGTTGGGGGATTCAAAAAATCCGGGTCACGGGCGGCGAACCATTGTTGCGCCACGGGGTCGAGGATTTGGTCGCCCGGCTCGCGCCGATTCCCGGCGTGCAAGACCTGGCGATGACGAGCAATGGGTTTTTATTTTTGGAGAAGGCGGAAGCGTTGCGGCGGGCGGGTTTGCGGCGGATCAGTTTCAGCCTGGATTCGCTGGACGCCGGGAATTTCAAAAAAATCACCGGGCGCGACGGTTTGCCGCAGGTGCTTGCCAGCATTGCGCGGGCGCGCGAACTCGGTTTTGCCCCGGTGAAGGTGAACGCCGTGGTCATCCGCGGCATCAACGACCTTGAAATCGAGGCGCTGGGCGAGTTTGCCCGCGAACAGGATCTGAGTTTTCGATTCATCGAATTCATGCCGCTCGATTCGAGCCGCGCCTGGCTGAAGGAACTCGTGGTGCCCGGCCGGGAAATCTTGCGGCGACTGCAGGCGCGACACGCGTTGCGCCCCGTGGTCTCCACGAACAAATCCGAGACCTCGCGCCGCTGGGCGTTTGCCGATGGTCGCGGCGAGATCGGGATTATTGCGCCGGTGACCGAGCCGTTTTGCGGGCATTGCAACCGGCTGCGGCTGACGGCGGATGGAAAACTGCGCACCTGCCTGTTCAGCCTGGGCGAGCATGATTTGAAACCGCTGCTGCGCGGGGGTGCGACCGATGAAGAAATCGGCGAAAAATTGCGCTCGATTGTCTGGCAAAAGGAGGAGCGCCATCACATTGGCGAACCGGATTTTGTGCAGCCGGAGCGGACCATGAGCTGCATTGGTGGTTGATCAGCCTTCCCAACAACAATGGTGCGGGAACACGCTCCAGCCTGCCTCCACCGCTGTTCTCGGATAGTGAAGTGTCACCTTCCTTCTCTTTCTCTGGAACGCTCGCCCGTTCGTCCTCGGGACAGGACGCCACGTCTGGTCAAGGTGAGGACAAGCGGGTTGCGGGCGCGGAATTGAGCGGTCGTGTGATCGCCGCCGAGCCGGTTGTTCACGAGCAACCCGACTTCGATTGGTGCAAGCTCGTAACCCGCCTTCTTTGGTTTCTTCTTTTGGTCGTCTCGCCATTCATTCTGCTGCGCACGGTGCTTGTCCACTTGGGAGCGTTGCCGGTCGTCTTCGCCGTCGCAGGCTTCCTGTTCCTCCTCCGGTTTTTTAGTCCGACGAACATTTTTTCGCTGATTCAACTTAATATGCTCTTGAATCCGCTGCGCCGTAACGAGGTCGAGCAAGTTCCCGTTCGCTACTTCCGTGTCCGTGATGCCAACGAGCCGGAGTGGGTTGTGCGCATGAAGGGGCAGATCAACGGTAGCAACATCGCGTCCGACGATTTGATTTCGGCCTGGGGCAGATGGCGCAGCGGCACGCTCTCCTTGTCGCGTGCCTACCATCATCGGACTCGGAGCTATGTGTTCGCCCGAAGCTCGCAGTCGTGGATCATGCTCACGGTGACAGTGGGGGTGATTCTGTTTCTCGGCATCTACTTTTACCGCCCGCTACACACGATGTGGCAGATGATGCACAGCCTGGGAGGTTCACAATGACGCTCCCCGAAAAAATCAGCGCGCTGGAAGGTGGTCATCTGGAGGGTGCGGGGCTGCCGCAATTCTCCACCGAGTATTTCTCCGGCTGGGGATTCGTGAAACTGCAAAGCGTTGCCCGCTTTTGGGCTTGGGTTAACTAACCATGAGAAGTTGGCGGATCCGCCGTGGGATGAATCCATGAACTCCCTCATTTGTCCCGGCGCTTGACGGCCTAGCTCGTACAAATCAACACCCTGAGCTTGTTCCAAAGCAAGGCAAACGGTCATCGAATTGAGCCTCTGCGTAGCCTGCCACGCGGTTTGAAGCTCGACGAGTTGTTGGTCTTGCCAGCCAGGAAACTGCAATGTTTCCCAAGAAACCCTGAAGGCAGTGTGAAGCATCGAGTTGCGGTTCGTCGGCCAGACAGCGCGTGGTGGCCATAGTTGTGCGCAGGCTTTCCCACGCGGCGTCCGCGTGACCCTCGTGCAGTTCCAAGAGCGTCGCGGCGGCCAACCATTGTGCAGCGTGTCGTAGCAAACCCAGGTGGGGCAACCTCATCATGGAACCCTGGCGATAATCCAAATCGAAAACGATGACCGGAATCGCCAGCGCAATCTTGATTTCATTCATGGTCTCCCGATTTCGTTCCAATTCCAGGCGCAACTGCGGCCAGAGATTGGTAAAGACGTTGCCCCTCGGCAACGTCTCTTGCTTCCACGCCACCCGCGCGCGACCGGGACTTAGATATTTCATCCCCCAGGGATTGATTTCGTGGTTCAGTTCGGGGAGCCGGCCGGCGGCGGCGGCGAGAGCAAATGTGCCGTTGGGGCCGTTGGTCAGTAGTGGCGGGATCAACTCCTCGATCGTCAGTTTTTCGCCCTGGGCTTGAAGCTGTTGTTTGTAGGCCGCGAGTGCTCCCTTCGCGCGATAGTGCGCCCACACCGGCAGCAGAATCAAAATCACCAGCGCCACGCCACCGCCGATGATGATTTTTCGTCGCCGGGTC
>JAYUBJ010000674.1:0-3164 GCA_043740915.1 Verrucomicrobiota bacterium | reverse complement strand
GGAATGTCCCCGACATAAAATCCGCCTGGCTGCCGGTCGTCTGGGGGCCGTCCTACGCGGCGGGTGCCGCCGTGTTTGGCCGGCTGGAAAAATTCGATTACGCGGTCGAACTCAAAAACGCTTCGCTCTCCTCTCGGCCCGCCGTGTGGGACGCCCGACGGCTCGGCTGGGAGAATCCGACCTGGAGCGGACGGGTCGGCTATCGCCCCGACGCGGCGTGGAACTTTGGCTCCTCTTTCAGCTACGGGGCCTATTTGCTGCCACCCGCCCAGACCCTGCCCGCGTTCCCCGTCGGCAAGGGCCTGGGTGATTTTCCACAAATCACGCTGGCCCAGGATGCGGGGTTCGCCTGGCATCATTGGCAACTGTGGGCGGAAGTTTTTGAATCGCGCTTTGAAGTTCCGAACGTCGGCAACGCCGACACGGTGGCGTACTACCTCGAAGCAAAATACAAAATTACGCCGCGCCTCTTCGGCGCGCTCCGCTGGAACCAGCAACTTTTCGGGCAGGTGCCGGATGGCACGGGCGGGCGGCAACCGTGGGACCACGACCTGTGGCGCATAGACACAGCGCTCGGTTACCGCTTCAACCGCCATCTGCAAGGGAAATTGCAATACAGCTACAGCCATCAAACCGGCTTCTTTCAGCAAGGCGAACAACTCCTCGCCGCGCAAATCACGGTGAAGTTCTGAATCGAGCCGGAAAACAGCAACCACGAATGGACACGAATTCACACGAATCAAGAAAGTCCGACGGCGCGGCCTTCAGTTGATTCGAACTGTGCCAATCTGAGCGATCCGTGTCGGTTGCTTCCCATTCGTGTCCATTCGTGGTTTCCCAGTCCGGATGCAGTTTGGACTTTGAACTTCGCCTCGCGTCCAGTAAAACGCCCGCGTGCCGTCCGCGCCCTCATCACCGCGTTCCGCCTGGCTGTTGCTGGGAGTGACGTTCTTCACGTTTTTTTTCCTGCTCGGCTCCCGTTCGCTCAACGAGCCGGACGAAGGCCGCTACGCCGAGATCGCGCGCGAGCTGGTCGAGACCGGCGACTGGCTCGTGCCGACCATCTGGTATGTGCCGCACCTGGACAAACCCCCGCTGACGTATTGGGCCGTCGCGGTCTCGTTGAAACTTTTCGGCCTCAATGAATGGGCGGTGCGCTTGCCCGTGGCGCTGGCAGGCGTGAGCGGCGTGTGCGCGGCCTGGTTGCTCGGGCTCTCGCTCGGCGGACGCAGCGCCGCGCGCTGGAGCCTGCTCATCCTGCTCAGTTCGGTGCTCTACTTCGCGATGTCACGGATGCTGACCACGGACATTTTTCTCACCCAATTCATTGCGTGGGCGATTTACTTTTTCTGGCGCTGCTGGCGCAGCCTCGACGGCTTAAGCGACGCGGACGAAGAACACCGCGCCCGCGCGGCGCGGAAATCTTTCGTCTGGCAACTGCTCGGCTGGACCGCGCTGGCCGGCGGTTTCCTCACGAAAGGCCCCGTGGCACTCGCGATTCCGGCGGCCGCATTCGGCGCACTGCTGGTGTACCGCCGACGTGACGCCGCGCGATTAAATGTGTTGCTGCTCGGCGCGATGGCCGGCGTGACCCTGTTCAGCGTGCTCGCGTTGCCTTGGTATTTTATGGTGTTTCAATCGCTTCCCGACGCCTTCGATTTCATGGTGAAGAACCGCCTGGCCGGCCACGCGCTCGGCACCACGGTCAAAAATCGCGGCGGTCCGCCGTACTATTTCATCGGCGTGCTGGCGGTCGGTTTTCTGCCCTGGACTCCCCTGCTCGGCTGGCTTTGGCGCCGGGCCCACTGGCGGAGTTTAAGTGCGGCGCAAAAGGAAGGCTGGGTGCTGTTGAGTGCCTGGGTGATTTTCACGTTCGCGCTCTTCTCGCTGAACAAATCCAAACTGCCGGCGTACATCCTGCCACTTTTTCCGGCGCTCGCGGTGATGGTCGCGTTAAGGTGGCCGGAATGGAGACCGACGGTGGCCGACGAGTCGATTTCCAACTGGCTCTGGCTGGGCATCCTCCTCGGCCCGGTCTTGATGCTCGGTGGATTTCTCGCCGCGCAACGATTTGAATTCAAGGTCGAGAACCAAAACGTGCTGTTCTGGCTCGTGCCCATCGCGGCTGTTGCTCTGGTCTATTATCATCGGAGTCGAAAGACCGGGCCGCCGGACAACCGGGCAGCCGTTGCCGTCGGTGCCAGTCTCGCCGTGCTGTTCTTCATCTTGCTGCTGATTCCCGGCCTCGAAACCCGCCTCAAGAATAACCAAACGCTCAAACCCATCGGCGTGGCCTTGCGCGATGAATTCCGTCCGGGCGACCGCGTCGTGATCTGGGGACGCCTCCCCCAGGGTCTGCCGTTCTACGCGTATTCCGCCATCAGTGCGATCCACCGGCCGTATCTCGGGGCCCTCCCGCTGGACCGGATGCCCTTCGAGTTCCCCGGCAACCTGCAACTCCTCGAGCCGTGGCTCCTGCCAGATATCCAGAGTTTGCAATCCATGCTATCCGACGACGCGCGCGTGCTGGTCGTTGCTTATCACGGCACCTTTGCCACCGTGCGTGGATGGCAAGCCACGCCGCCGGCGCGCATGCTCGTCGAGGCCGGCGAGTGGGAACTGTTTGTCAATCGCTGAGCTCCGTCCACCACCGTCAGGTCACGCCATCGGGCGCATCTCAATTTCTTGCACGGGAGTCTGGGAGAAACCACGGTGCGTGAAAAGCCACGCCGCGTGCGGCTGAACCGGACCGCGAGTTGTCCCAACTCGCAGCGCGGGGCAAACCGAGGGGTTTTGGGTTAATTTCAACGCTGGTTTACCGGCAACGCGCTGCGGTTTGGGATAAACCGCAGTCCGGGAGGGGGAGCGCCGAGCCTGGGCCGCGTGGGTGCGAGCGAGAACGGCCGATTCCTCGGAACCACTCTGCAGGAAATTGAGGTGCATGAGATGCACCGCAGATCCCCCCATTTCGGATTCCCCAATTGCAGTCCGCCCAGGCTTTAAGTAGTCTGAGCCTTTACGCATGAAAAAAATGATTTTATGGGCGTCGCTTCTGGCGCTCCTCGGCACCGGCGGTTATTGGGTCTGCCAGAAATATCCGGACAAACTCGCGTTCTGGAAATCCGGCGCGGGCACCGTCGCCAAAAAACCCGGTCCGCCCACCA
>JAYUBJ010000673.1:0-10244 GCA_043740915.1 Verrucomicrobiota bacterium | reverse complement strand
TGTCTTTCCGTTCTTTGGGTCATGGCCGCGCAGGCCGCGAATGCCTTCGCGCAAGAAGCGCCCGCGCCTTCCGTGACCAATCGCGTCGCCATCACCTCCGCGCTCATCGCGCAACTGGCCGGCGAGGCGCGCACGAACCATCCCGCGCTTCGCGCCGCCGATGCCCGTGTTCGTTCCGCTACGCTTAACGCCGAAGCCGTGCGGACGTGGGAAGACCCGATGGCGATGTTCGGTGGGAGCTTGTATAGCTCGCATGCCTTCAAACCTTCGGAAGAAGGCGATCTTGCCTACGGCATTGAACAGAAGCTCCCGCTGTGGGGTCGTCCGAAGTTGGCCCGTCGCGTCGCCGATACCGAGATTTTCATGCGTGAAGCGGAGGTGAACTACCGCTTCCACCAGTTGCGGAATGACATCACCAAGGCGCTGTTCCGGATTGCGCTGGCAGAGCATGTCGTCGAAATCGGCGAGCAAGACCAGGCCTGGCTCGAAGCCGCAGCCAAGGCCACGGACAATAAATACCGCGCGGGTCAAGCATCGGTCGCGGACACGCTCCAAATCCAAAATGAAGCCGCCAAGCGTCAAGACGCGCTTCGCACCGAGCGCCTCCAACTTGCGCACGAACGTTTCACGCTGAACCGGCTGTTGAACCGCGCGGCAGGTTCAGCGTGGTCTTCGCTTACACTACCGCCGGTCGCCCCCGCGATTCCCCTGAGCGAAAAACTTCTTTCCCTTGCGCGCCAGAATGAGCCCAAGCTCAAGGTGTTGGAGGAGGAAATCAAACAGGCGCAAGCCAGCGCCGAGCTGACACACAAGACTCGCCTGCCAGACGTGAGTCTGGGTGTCGAGGGCCGACAATACAGCGGCGACGGCGGCTTTCGCTCGGGAATGTTCACCCTGCGCTTCTCCCTGCCATGGGCCAACGGCAACAAATATCGCAAGGACCACGAACGCGACAAGGAGAAGCAAAAGTCCGCCGAGCAGGAGCGCGAAGACCAGATGCTGACGGTACGGGAGGAATTGCATCGCCTGGCCGTCGGCATTGAGGCGTCCCGACGCGAGGCCCTGCTGTACCGCGATGAAATCCTGGCGCGCGCCACGCTGGCTCTCACGAGCCGGTTGTCTGAATGGGAGTCGGGCCGTGGTGCGTTTCGCGACGTGCTCGATGCACGCCGCATGTTGCTTGAAAGCCAGTTGATGTCGGCCCGCGCCACTGCCGGTGAACATCAGCTGCTCGCCGACCTGCTGCTCTGGACAGGAGCGGAGCATCTGGAAGCACTCGCTCCCCTGGCCAGCGAACCACCCCTGTTGCCCGATTACCAAGGCCATGAAAGGAATCCGTGAACACATCTAACTCTGAAAACCCAAACCGAAAGCCCGCTATGAGCAATTCAATCTCGATCATTTCACCACGCGCCGCCAATCTCCCGCGCTGGATCGCACTCCCCCTGGCCTTCGTCGTCGGTTTCGCCACTCTGCTGCTGGCCTCATGCAAAAAAGGCGGGGCTGATGCGAAACCCGCCGACGTGGATTATTACACCTGCACGATGCATCCTTCGGTAAAAAAGCAGAGTCCAACGGACAAGTGCCCGATTTGTTCGATGGATTTGACGCCGGTGATGAAGAAGGGGGGAGCCGCTCACGAACACGCTGAACATGGCACGGGCACAAACCAGCCTGCGGAGGCCACCGTAATGCCGGCCACTGCGACCGGCGAAGACAAGCCGACCGAGTTCACCGTCGCCGTGGAACGCCAACAGCAAATTGGCGTCACTTACGCGACCATCGGGAAGCGCCCCTTCCAGCACCCCATTCGCGCCGTCGGAATGGTCGCTTACGACAAGCAACGGCATTGGGATTACGTCACGCGCGTCGAGGGCTACGTGAAGAAGCTGTTTGTTTTTTCGCGGGGTGAATTGGTGGAAAAAGACGCGCCCATTCTGACGATTTACAGCCCCGACCTGCTCACGACGCAGAACGAGTTTGTTGATATGCTCAAGCTGCGCGACGAGGCGAAGGCCAAGGGCAGCAAGGCGGTGCTCGACAGCACCGAACGGCTCGTCGAATCCGCGAAGCAGCGTCTGCACTTGTGGAATATCTCCGATGATCAAATCGCCGAGCTGGAAAAGGCGCGCAAGCCGCAGGAGACGCTGACGCTTTCCTCGCCCTTCAAAGGTGTCGTACAGGACATTGGTGTGGACCAGGGGCGCAGAGTGATGAACGGGGACCATTTGGTGGACATCGCCGACCTCTCGGTTGTCTGGGTGTGGGCGCAGTTTTACCAGGATGAACTGCCGATGTTGAAAAAGGGCCTCCCGGTCGCCATTTCCATGTCCGCTTACCCCGGCGAAAAGTTGAACGGCACCATTTCGGTGATTGACCCGTTCATCAACGATGCCCTGCGCACCGGCCGCGTACGAATCGATGTTGAGAACGCGGACCTCAAGTTACGCCCCGATATGTACGTCGATGTCGAATTGACCATGGATATGGGTGAGGGCGTCGCGGTTCCCGTTCCCGCCGTGCTGCCAACCGGAAGGCACAATATTATCTTCGTGGACAAGGGCGGGGGCAAATTGGAGCCGCGCTTCATCGAAATTGGCCGCAAATATGGCGACTATTATGAAGTGAAGTCTGGCCTCAAAGAAAGCGAACGTGTCGTCACCAGCGCGAACTTCCTGATCGACGCCGAAGCGAAAGTGCAGGGCGCGTTGAAGTCGTTTTAAGCCGACCGGAGCATTCTCATGGAAACCTCTCCTTCATCGCAAACCTCGACAGGTGGCTCCGAACCTCGCAAGCCATTCCTTTTGGAACGCATCATCGAGGCGAGCGGGCGCAATCTTTTCCTGGTCTTCGTCCTCGTCATCTTCGGCGTCGCCGGCGGCATTTGGGCATTGAACAAGACGCCGCTCGACGCCATCCCCGACCTCAGTGACGTGCAGGTGATTGTCTATACCGATTGGGAAGGGCGCTCGCCTGACCTCGTGGAAGACCAGATCACATATCCGATTTCCACGCGCTTCATCGCCGCGCCCAAGGTGAAGTTCGTGCGCGGCGAATCCATGTTCGGCAAGTCGTTCATCTACGTCATCTTCGAGGACGGCACGGACATTTATTGGGCGCGCTCGCGCGTCATCGAGTATTTGAGCGCCGTGCGCGGCATGTTGCCGGAGGGCGTGAACCCCGTAATCGGGCCGGACGCGACGGGCGTGGGCTGGGTCTATGAATATGCGCTCGTGGACAAGACCGGAAAAAACAACCTCGCCGAGTTGCGTTCGTTTCAGGACTGGCACCTGCGCTACGCGCTCGAATCGGTGAAGGGAGTTTCCGAAGTCGCGTCGGTGGGCGGCTTCGTGAAGCAATATCAGGTTGACCTCGACCCGAACAAGCTGGCCGCCTACGGCATCCCGCTCTCGGAAGTCGTGAACAAAATCCGCATGTCCAACGGTGACGTGGGTGGCAAGATTTTCGAGGTCGGCTCGACCGAGTATTACGTGCGCGGTCGCGGCTACATCAAAAGCATCGAAGATATCGAGGACATCCCGCTCAAGACGCAAAAGGGGACGCCGGTGTACGTGAAGAACGTCGGCACGGTGCATCTCGGCCCCGACCTCCGGCGCGGGGTGGTCGAACTGAATGGCGAAGGCGAAGTGGTCGGCGGCATCATCGTGATGCGTTACGGTGAGAACGCGTTGCGGGTCATCGACGGCATCAAAAAGAAGCTGGAGGAAATCAAATCATCGCTCCCCGAGGGGGTCGAACTGGTCACCACCTACGACCGCAGCCAGCTCATCAAACGCTCCATCTCCACGCTACGCGAGAAACTTATCGAGGAGAGCATCGTGGTCGCGCTGGTTTGCCTGATTTTCCTCTGGCACATCCGCTCGGCGCTCGTGGCCATCATCACGTTACCCATCGCCATCATTCTTTCGTTCATACCGATGTATTGGCTGGGTCTAACTTCGAACATCATGTCGCTGGGCGGCATTGCCATTGCCATCGGCGCCATGGTGGATTCCGCCATCATCATGGTCGAAAACGCGCACAAGTGTTTGGAACACTTCCGCGAGGAGCACGGACGCGAACCGACGAACCCCGAACGCATCGACGTCATTATCTCGGCCGCCAAGAGCGTAGGGCGTCCGCTCTTCTTTGCGTTGCTGGTCATCACCGTGAGTTTCATCCCCGTATTTTCGCTGGAAGCGCAGGAAGGCCGGATGTTCAAGCCGCTCGCGTTCACCAAGACCTTTTCGATGTTTTTCGCTGCGTTGCTCGGGGTTTCGCTGGTGCCCGCGTTGATGCTGCTGTTCGTGCGTGGCAAAATCACGCCGGAGGCCAGGAACCCCGTCAACCGCTTCCTTATTTGGGCCTACCAACCGTTCGTTCACTTCGTGCTGCGCTTCCGTTGGCTCACGCTCATCGCGGCGCTGCTCATAATGATCGCGACGGTTTATCCCTTCACAAAGCTGGGCAAGGAGTTCATGCCGCCGCTCAACGAAGGCGACATTCTGTTCATGCCCACGGCGGTCCCGGGCATGACGGTGGCCGAGGCGACCAAAGTCCTGCAAGTCCAGGACCGGATGCTGCGCGAATTCCCCGAAGTCGAATCGGTTTTCGGCAAAGCGGGGCAATCCGAGACTTCCACCGACCCGGCCCCCGTTTCAATGTTTGAAACGGTGGTGAAACTCAAGCCGCCGGAGCAATGGCGTCCAGAGTTTCACCAACGCTGGTATTCAAACTGGACCCCGGCCTGGATGCAGAGGGGTCTGCGTAAAATCTGGCCCGAGGAGCAGCCCATGACGTGGGAAAACTTGCTCAAGGAGATGAACGAGAAAATCAAAACGCCGGGCATGGCGAACATCTTCTGGATGCCGATTCAGACGCGCACCGAAATGCTCACGACCGGCTTCCGCTCGATTCTCGGCATCAAAGTCTTCGGCCCCGACCTGGGCAAGATTCAAGACCTCGGCGTGCAAATCGAGAAAGCACTGACGGACTTCCCCAACACGCGGAGCGTTTTCGCTGAACGCACCACCGGCGGTTACTTTCTCGACTTCACCCCCAACCGAAAAGTTGCCGCCCGGTATGGCCTGACGGTCGGCGATGTGAACGACATCGTTGAGACCGCCATCGGCGGCAAGACCATCGCCACCACTGTCGAAGGCCGCGAGCGCTATCCCATCAGCGTCCGTTACGCCCGCGACTTTCGCGAAGACCTCGACGCGTTGAAACGTGTGCTCGTGCCCGTGCCGATGGCGGAGGCACCGGTGGCCGCTGCTCCGGGAGCGATGGCGGGCCCGAAAGCGGCGGCGAGTGGAATGGGTGCCGGGCCGCAGATGGCGCAAATTCCCATCTCCATGCTGGCCGACATCAGCTATAAGACCGGCCCTCCGTCCATCCGCAACGAGAATGGCCAGCTGGTCGGCTTCGTATTCGTGGACATCACCAACGACGACATTCAGGGCTATGTGGACGCCGCCGCCAAGCGCATCAATGAAACCGTGCAGTTCCCGCCCGGCTATTACATCCAGTGGGCCGGGCAGTTCGAGTACCTCAAGAGCGCCGAGCAAAAACTCAAGGTGGTCGTGCCGTTCACGCTCCTGATTATTTTCGTCCTCATCTATATGAACACAAAAAGCGCGGCGAAAACGTTCATCGTGCTGATGGCCGTGCCCTTCTCGCTGGTGGGCGCGTTTTGGTTTCTCTACCTGCTCGGCTACAACTTGAGCATGGCCGTTTGGGTCGGACTCATCGCCCTGGCCGGTCTCGATGCCGAGACCGGCGTCGTGATGCTGCTCTACCTCGACCACGCGTGGGAGAAATTCCGCGACGCTGGCCGCATGAACACCTTGGCCGACTTGAACGCCGCCGTCATCGAAGGCGCCGTGCAACGCATTCGGCCCAAGGTCATGACCATCTGCGCCATTCTGTTCGGCCTGCTGCCCATCATGTGGTCGCCCACGACGCAGAGCGGCGCGGACGTGATGAAACGCATCGCCGCGCCAATGATTGGTGGCGTGGTTACTTCAGGCGTGCTCGAATTGCTGATTTATCCCGCGATTTACGTTATCTGGCGCCGTCGTTCGCTTCCGAAGGAAAAGCGAAATGACCTGAGCCTCACTTCGGGGACAACGGCGCCGACGCCGGTCCCGGAGCCGGCGATCAAGAAACCCAAATGGAAAAAATGGTTCCGGATTCTTTTGCTCGTTGTCGTAGCCGTAGGGCTTCTGGCTGGAGGTTATTTCGCCTGGCAGAAATTCGGCAACCGGGCCGGCCCAGCCGCCGCGTCGGGCAAGCCTTTGGCCACGCAGACTGTGAACGGATTAACCGTCAATCTCATTGGAGAATTGCGAAATGGCCAGAGTGAGATTTTGGTCGAATTCAGAGATGCCAACGGCCAACGGGTGGATGTAGGAACCGTCAAACTCGACCTCGACATGAACATGCCGGGCATGGTGATGCACAGCGCCTCGACCATTGAGCCGGCCGGCACGCCGGGCCAATACCGGGCGAAAGTGAAACCCGACATGGGCGGTGATTGGCTGGCCACGCTGCGCTACGAAGGTCCGCGCGGCAGTGGCAGCGTGAGCTTCTCGGTGAACGTCAAACCGTGAATGATCGGATGCGTTTGTAAATTATGAAGAGCATGTGCCCCAGCGCACAACTGGGACGTTTGCTTTTCGGCATGTTGATCGTCTCATTCCTGCTGAATTGGATTTGGGAGATGACCCAAATGCCGGCGTTCAAGGAGATGGCTGCGCGCTCCTGGGGTGAAACAGCGGCGCTCTGCACACGGGCGACGATCGCAGACGTAGTCATCACCCTGTGGATTTATTGCATCGGGGCGCTCGCGACGCGGAACTTGGGTTGGGGATTGCAAGCGCCCTGGCATGTGTACGCGACGGTCGCATTGCTCGGTGCGATGCACGCCTTTTGGATCGAGCGCGCGGCCACTGCATCCGGTCGATGGATCTACTCAGAAATAATGCCAGTCATCCCATTCTTGCGGGTAGGCTTGTGGCCGCTGTTGCAACTGGCCGTGCTTACTCCTCTGACTCTTTGGATGGCGAACCGCTTCTCAGTCGCAAAACGGAATCGCGCAACCCGACCGCCGGTTTCTTTGTAAGCACAAAGCCGCGAGCAGCGAGACCGACAATTTGAATCAGCCGCCCGAACGAGAAGCGCACGGCGATGAACTCGTCCGCGCCGGACGCACGCTCACGCTGATTGTGCCGTCGGTGTTGCTCATCATCTTCCTGCTGCTCTACGTCGTGTATCATTCGGCCAAGGAAGCGGCGCACGTGATTCTCGCCGTGCCGTTCGCGCTGACGGGCGGCGTGTTTCTGCAATACCTCCTCGGCTACAATTTCAGCGTCGCCGTGTGGGTCGGTTACATCGCGTTGTTCGGCACCGCGATCCAGACCAGCGTGGTGATGGTGGTTTATCTCGATGAAATGCTCGCGAAGAAAAAGGCCGAGCGCGGCGACGCCTTTACGCGCGACGATTTGATCCAGGCCATCAAGGACGGCGCGCGCCTGCGGTTGCGCCCGAAGGTGATGACCGTGGCCACGATTGTGGCCAGCCTGTTACCGATCATGTGGAGCGACCGCACCGGTGCGGGAGTGATGCGACCGCTGGCCACGCCGGTCATCGGCGGGATGCTGAGCAGTTTGGTTCATATCCTGATTGTGATCCCCGTCATCTTCGCCTGGCTGCGTGAGCGCGAATTGCGCCAGGAGCAGAAACGCAAGGCCGGATAAATCCGGCTGCAGCCGAAGCCTTCAGGCTGCGCTCCGGGCGGTGGGCGCAATGGGTCATGCAAAATATGGGAGTGGATTAACCGCAAAGAACGCAGAGATCGCAAAGAAAATGAGTTGGGCAAGATTGGAATCCCGCGCGACACGTTTTTTCATTTCTACTACTCGCCTGTCTTTCTCTGCGTTCTTTGCGTTCTCTGCGGTTAAATTCTGTTTTTGGGTCGTGTAACGCCTCAACCATTCGCACGCCCACGCAACGTGAAGGTTGCGGTCCGCGGAGTTTCAATGCCGGAGCCAGTTGCAGCGAATTCACGATTTGACAAAGACGGACAAACGACGAGCTTGGTGGCCAAATGATTGTGTTAAGCAAAGCCAGACTTGTTGCTGCCGTCGTGGTAGTACTCGCCTTGCTTGTCACGGTTTATAGCCAGCCGCCTTCGGCTTCGGCTCCGAAGCGGAAATTCGCCGCCTTAACCATCCGTGTTACCGACTCGGTCACGACACGGCCCGTAATCGGAGCTGTCGTGTCGCCAATTTGTATGGGAGGCACGCCCTACGGCACTAATACTTACGTCACCGATAATCGGGGCCAGGTGCGGGCCACCTTTTACGCAGGAGCATGGGCCGCCCCGGTCAAGGTTATGATGAAGGGCTACGAGACGGCAACGCTTGTACTGCCGCCAACCAACCTCGTCGTTTCATTGAAGAGGATTCAGAAATGACCATGTAGCTTCACAGCCTGTGGAAAGAGTAGGTGACGACGTGAGGAGTCTCCAATTAGGCCTTTCAAGACCGGAGAGATTTGAGACTCGTCACCTCGTCTCCTACAAAGAAAGGAGGTTTTTGCGTCCTTCTAAACTGTCGCGCATTCCTTCACGGCCACAACGCACCGCCCGCAAAGTGTGGGGTGTTCCGTGTTCGATCCAACGTCGGTTTCCAAATGCCAGCAACGCTCGCATTTCTGGCCGTCGGCACGTCCCACTGAAGCATGTTGGGTTTTTATAGGACCGTGCGGGTTTGGTTCTGCTCCAAACTTCACTTCCAATTGAGAGACGTTCAAAAGTTCACGCAAAATCGATTCGTACCTTCCTGCGACTTCTACGCTCGGCATGTCACCCGAAAGAACAATCTTGGCATCTAATCCTTTGCCAATTGTTTTCTCTTGGCGTTTTTCTTCTAACTTGGGGAGAATCAGCATCGCTCGAAGCCAGAGAAGCTCGCGCCAATCAGCCTTCTCACTTTCCGATAATGTAAACTCAGCAGGATGCCAGTCAGATATGTGAACAGAAGCACATGCGTTTCCGGGCACAAATTCCCACGCCTCTTCTGCCGTGAAAGCGAGAATCGGCGCGAGCATCTGGCACAGGTTGGTAACCATCCGGTGCAACGCGGTCTGCGTGGAACGGCGGCGCGGCGAGTTGGCGGCGTCGGTGTACAGCCGGTCTTTCACGACGTCATGGTAAATGGAACTCAACTCCACCGCCGCAAACTGGCTGATCTTCTGATAGACGACGTGGAATTCGTAGGCGTCGTAGGCGGCGGTGACTTCCTGCTCCAACTTCGCGAACTCGCCGAGTACCCAGCGGTCGAGGCCGGTGAGTTGGTCATCAGGCACGGTGTGCTTCGCGGGATCGAAGTCGTAGAGATTTGAAAGCTGGTAGCGGAGCGTGTTGCGCAGGGCGCGGTAGGTCTCGGCGACTTTCGTGATGCGCTCCTCGCTCACGACGATGTCGTTGCGGTAATCCTGCGAGGCGACCCAGAGGCGCAGCACGTCCGCGCCCCACTTCTTCACGTACGCATCGGCGGTCTGCGGTTTCTCGTAACCGCCCTGGCCCTGCTTGCTCTTGGAAATCTTTTCGCGATCCGCATCGACCATGAAGCCGTGCGTGAGCACGGTCTTGTACGGTGCCGCGCCATTGCCCGCGAGCGAGAGGAGCAGCGAGGATTGGAACCAGCCGCGATGCTGGTCCGAGCCTTCGAGGTAAACGTCGGACTGCCAAGGTAGGACGGGCGTCGCGCCTGTCTCAGATTTTTCCAATGATGGAGACAGGCGCGACGCCTGTCCTACGCCGTGATGCAGCTCCGCGCGACGCATCAGCACGGCGCGGCTTGAGCTGCCGGAATCGATCCACACATCGAGCGTGTCGTTGGATTTTGTGACGGCTTCGGGGCCGGGCCAGTTCGCGGATTTTACCAGAGTCCACAGTTCGGCAACAGATTTCTCGAACCAGATGTTCGATCCGTGTTGCTCAATCAAGTCGGCAGTTTTGCGGACGATGGCGGCGTCGAGGATGGCATTGCCTTGCGCGTCATAGAACGCCGGGATCGGCACGCCCCACGTGCGCTGGCGCGAGATGCACCAGTCAGGACGGCCTTTGACAGCGGCTTCGATGCGATTCCTGCCCCAATCAGGAATCCAGCGGACACGGTTGATTTCTTCGAGGGCGAGGGCGCGGAACGTAGGGCGGGCATCTTGCCCGCCATCCGAAC
>JAYUBJ010000672.1:0-3166 GCA_043740915.1 Verrucomicrobiota bacterium | reverse complement strand
CCCTCGCCCCGTCGGAAGGGGAGAGGGTGGCCGCAGGCCGGGTGAGGGGAATCGCCAGCCGCGCAATCTCCCGCCCGCTGGTGACGTAGCTGATGGTTTTCTCTTCAATCAAAAACTTGTTGCCGACGGGAATCATTTCAAACGGCAGCCGGCTCAATTGCCCGTCCGGGCAGATGATCAGATGCGACACGTTGGTGAGATACGGGGCCAGCGGCGCATAGACCAACTGGCTCAAGCGTTGCAAGGCGGCGGACAAATCCTTGGCGCGAAACTCGCCCTTGCCCATGCGCCGGCAGACCAGTTCCACCGCCTCGTTGATGGGTGCCGCCTCGCCCAAGTCCACGCGCTCGACGACAAGGGTGGTGGAATTCTCCGCCAGCGGGAAGGTCAGGTAGGCGGCGTAGCGTGCTTCTTCCCTGCCTACGCGCGGGAGCGGCTGCAAACGAAGGTCCGGCATACGCTGGGAAAAGCCGAAACAGGCAAGGCACCCAAGACCATTTCGTGGTTCCGATGGCTGGCGTTGGCATCGGGAGTGGCGGCGATTGCCATTCTTTTGCTGTCCACGAAGTTCACCGAGCACCCGCCGGTGATTCAGCTCGCCTTGTTGGATGCGACCGGACCGACGCGCGGGGCAACGAACGAAGCTGGCAGGCAACTCAGCGAGGTTTGGAAAAATGCGGAGTTGCAGCAATTCACTCGCGCGGAGGAAGCCGCAGCGTGGCGGCAGCGCTGGCCGGAGCAGGGCAATGCGCGCGCGGTCAAAATCATCTACGACCGGGCGGCGGCGGAAATCCAGGTCTTGGGAAAGTGGAAAGGCAAAGAGTTTTCCAAGGTTTTCGTTGTTGATAAGAGTTTGGATGTTGCTCTGCGACAGGCGCAGGAATTCATCCGCCAACAAACCGCGCCCTGAGCCGGATGATACTGATGCCTTCCGCCTTTCCAAAAAACCGCGGTTTGTGTTTAGTCACGGTCATTGTATGAGCAAAACTGCATTGCTGTTCGCGGGCCAGGGCGCGCAGGCCGTCGGCATGGGCAAAGATTGGGCGGAACAGTTTCCCACCGCCAAGGCACTGTTCCACCGCGCCGACGCCGCGCTTGGATACGACCTCGCCCACGTTTGCTTTCACGGGCCGGAAGCGGACTTGACGAAAACGGAAAACGCCCAACCCGGAATTTTCCTCGTGAGCTGGGTCGCGTTCCAATTGCTCAAAGAACGCGTGCCGTCGCTGAAGTTCGACGCCACCGCCGGATTGTCGCTCGGCGAATTCACTGCGCTCACGGCGGCGGACGTGATGTCATTCGAGGATGGGTTGACCGTGGTGCGGCAGCGGGGTCGTTTCATGCAGGAGGCCTGCGAGGCCACGCAGGGCGGCATGGCCGCCATCATTGGTCTGGACGAAGCACTGACCCGCGAGGTCTGCGCCGAGGCCGGCGTGGAACTGGCGAACCTGAATTGCCCCGGCCAGCTCGTCATTTCGGGCGCAACGGAAAAAATTGCCCGGGCCTGCGAACTGGCGAAAACCAAAGGGGCAAAGCGCGCCCTGACCCTCACCGTGGCCGGCGCGTTTCACTCGCGGCTCATGGCCGGCGCGCAACCGAAGCTGCAAGCCGCGCTCGCCGCCGTGGCGCTCCGCGCACCCGCCGTACCGGTCATCGCGAACGTCACCGCACAACCGCACGGCGACGTCGAAGACATTCGCCGGCGGCTCGTGGAACAAGTCACCGCGTCGGTGTGCTGGGAAGCGTCGATGCGTCATCTGCTGGCGCAAGGTTTCACGCGCTTCATCGAACTCGGTCCCGGCACGGCCTTGAGCGGTTTCATGAAGCGCATCGACAAGGGCGCGCAGATGCTGAACGTGGCGGACGTGGTGAGCTTGGAGGCAACGGTGAATGCGCTGGCCGGGTAGCACCCGCGGCGCGCGGGTTGGCTTCGGCGTCGCGCCGGAGCCGCGGACGTCACCAGCACCGCAGTGAATTATTTGGCGGGCGTTTTCACCCAGGCAAAGCCGGCGCGGCTGGAAGTTTCAGACAGTTTTTCCATTCGTGCATCCCGGCTTCCGGCGGGACGCCGGAAGCAACCCGCGAGACGCGGGTGCCGCCCACGCAAATACAAACACCCTGAAAAACTCCGGCACCGATTCGCAGATTGACAACCGGCCGCCGTCCCCTGACAACCAACGAAAAATATGAATCAACTGGCCAATCAAATCGCCGTCGTCACCGGCGCCGGACGCGGCATCGGGCGCGCCATCGCCTTGCAATTTGCCGCGGCGGGCGCGGACATTGTCTGTGTTTCGCGCACCGTAGAGAATTCGGAAAAGGTGGCCCACGAAGTCCGCGCGCTGGGCCGCCGGGCCTGGGCGCACGCTGTCGATGTCTCGGACGCTGCGGCCGTGGGCGCGGCTGGGGAAAAGATCCTGGCGGAGTGCGGCCGGGTGGACATCCTCGTGAACAACGCCGGCATCACGCGCGACGGGTTGCTGATGCGGATGAGCGAGGAGGATTGGGACGCGGTGCTGAACACCAATTTGAAGGGGGCCTTCCTCTTCACGAAGGCCTTTGCGCGCAGCTTCATCAAGCAGCGCTCGGGACGCATCCTCAACGTCGCCTCGGTCATCGGCCTGATCGGCAATGCCGGCCAGTGCAACTACGCCGCGAGCAAGGCGGCGCTGATCGGCTTCACCAAATCCGTCGCGCGCGAACTCGCGTCGCGCGGCATCACGGTCAACGCCCTGGCACCGGGGTTTATCGAAACCGACATGACCGCGGTATTGAAACCGGAAATGAAAGTGGAGTTGCTGAAGCAGATTCCGCTCAACTGCCTGGGCCAGCCCGACGACATTGCGCAGGCCGCGTTGTTTCTGGCCGGTCCGGCGGCGCGCTACATCACCGGGCAGGTGCTCACGGTGGACGGCGGCATGGTGATGTAAAACAGTGCTGGACACCGGTTGAATGCGCCGCTAGACAGTGCCCGGTGAACGTGAAATCAATCCTGCTCCCGCCCGGGTCAAACCTAGTGCGGACGAAAAATATTTATTTCGTATTCAGGGCTTGACGCTTTCAGGCACGTCGCATAGACACAAAGAAAAAATTACGGAGACACCATGGCTGCTGAAAAAACAATCGAACAAAAAGTTAAGGACATCATCGTCGAACAACTCGGCGT
>JAYUBJ010000671.1:0-10287 GCA_043740915.1 Verrucomicrobiota bacterium | reverse complement strand
CGCCATGCCCACCCCATGGCTGGTCACCAATCCGCCGACCCCGATCAAGGCCAGGGTGGCCAAGGCCGTCAGCAACGCGAACCGATGCAACCCAGGATTAGCCACCAATCGGGACATGATGTGATGTATTGGCGAAAAAAGAGGTGCCGAAAAAAAATCAGCCGCTGCGACCGAAACCGTTCGCAGCGGTTGCCGAATCCGGTTGAGGCTATTTCACCTCGAAGCTGAAATCAAGCACCACCCCGTCGTTCTTGACTTCGATTTCCTTGGTGGCCACGCCGCCTTTGCGGTGGGTGGCTTCGACGGTGTATATGCCGGGCGGCACGTTGGCGATTTTGTAGGTGCCATCCTTGGCGCTGACCGAGAAATAAGGATGATCCATGACACTGACATAGGCGAACATCCACGGATGTACGTCGCACTTGAACTTCAGCAGGGTTTCGGCGTTGTCGAAGGTGAAATTCAAGTCCGTGCCCGGAAATTGCGCCTTGTTTTGCTCCTTGTTGCCGGCGACGACGGGCATGGGATGGACGTTGTGCAGAAAGGTGTCCGAGTTCTTCACGATGATTTTTTGACCGGTCTGTACCGCCGAAACATAGGGGGCGTACTCGCAACCCTTCTGGTCGACCACCGCTGCGGGTGCGCTTGCGCCCGATGACTTGCCGCTCAATCCTTTGAGCGTAATGAACACGTCGGCCAATTCACCATTGGCACCGACGACGAAGAACTTGGTTTTAGGCGGCGTGTCATGCAGCTTGCCGCAGTTGGCATCGAGCGGCAACACCTTCTCCGGCGGCGGAGTCCCTTTGAGGTTGATTTTGCCGGTGATGTCCGCCGCCGGGGCCGTTTGAGCAACCGCCACGACGGTTGCCGCCAGAATCCATGGGTTCATTTTCATAAGTTGACGCATTTATCCAATACCAAAAAGTTGGCGAAAACTAGCATAACCGACCTGAGCGGCAAGCAATTTGTGAAACATTTCACAAAGCCCGTTCACAGCAGTTTGACGGGGCTTCGCGAACGCTATTCAGCCGGCAATATCCAGCCGTTTCATCACCCCCGCCATTTTCAAGGCGGTCTGCGCGGCTTCCGCCCCGCGGTTGAACTTTCCACCCAGACAGCGGGCGCGGGCCTGCGCCTCATTTTCCAGCAGCAACACCTCGTGAATGACGGGGATTTCATGTTCCAGTTGAAGGCGCACCAACGCGTCCGTAACCGCCTCGCCGATGTGCTGGGCGTGTGTCGTTTCGCCGCGCAGAATGACGCCCAGACAGAGGATTGCGGACAAACGCGGCGAATTCATCCGGGCGAGCCGGGCCACGACCACGGGAATTTCAAACGCTCCTGGCACCCTCAACACCTGGACGGATTCCACGCCCGCACGCAATAGTTCGGCTTTCGCCGACCGCAGCATGGCATCGACGTAACGACGGTTGTATTCGGACGCGACGATGGCGAAGCGGCCGCCAATCCCTGTGATTTCTTGTGCCTTAATCCGTTTCAACATAGAAAACCGGTGGAGTCATCCGTGGGAGTGGAACCAGAAAATGCTAAATCAGATGACCCAATTTCTCCCGTTTGGTCCGGAGATATTTTGCATTGTGCGGATTCGGCTTCACCTGAATGGGAAGTTGCTCGACGATTTCCAAACCGTAGCCTTCCAAGCCCACCACCTTCTTGGGATTGTTCGTCAGCAACCGGATGGTTTTCAAGCCCAGGTCCACGAGGATTTGGGCACCCAGGCCGTACTCGCGCAGATCCATGGGAAAACCGAGTTTCTGATTGGCCTCCACCGTGTCGTAACCCCTTTCCTGCAATTTATACGCCTGGATCTTCGGGCCCAGGCCAATCCCCCGCCCTTCCTGCCGCATGTATAACACCACGCCCTGTCCTGCCTCGCTGACACGCCGCAGGGCCTGATGTAGTTGCGGTCCACAGTCGCAGCGGCGCGATCCAAACACATCACCGGTCAAGCACTCGCTGTGGACGCGCACCAGCACGCTTTTTTTGCCGGCCACGTCGCCTTTTACGAGAGCCAGGTGGTTTTGGCCGTCCGTGTGCGACCGGTACAAGTACAGATCAAAGTCGCCATACTCGGTCGGCATTTTCACCACTTCCACCCGCTCCACCAGCTTCTCCCGCGTCCGCCGGTGTTTGATCAGCGCTTCGATGGTGCAAATCCGTAGCCGGTGTTTACGGGCGAATTTCACCAGCTCCGGCAGGCGCGCCATCGAGCCGTCGTCATTCATGATTTCACAAATGACCCCGATGGGGCGGCACCCGGCCAGTTTCACCAGGTCCACCGCCGCCTCGGTATGGCCGGCGCGCTGCAATACGCCGCCCGCTTTCGCCCGCAGGGGAAATACATGTCCCGGCTGCACCAAATCATTCGCCACCGCCGTCGGCTCCGCCATGACCCGAATGGTCTGCGCGCGGTCGGCCGCGCTGATCCCGGTGCTGATGCCGCGCGCCGCATCCACGCTCACTTGGAAATCCGTTTTGAAGGTATCGCGGTTTTGCACCACCATCTGCTCGACCCCCAGTTGTTTCAAACGCTCGGAAGTCGTCGGCACACAGATTAATCCCCGGCCATGCTTGGCCATGAAATTCACGGCCTCGGGCGTGACCCGCTCGGCGGCCATGATCAAATCACCTTCGTTCTCGCGGTCGGCGTCATCGACCACGATGACGAGCTTGCCTTTCTGCAAATCGGCCACGACAGACTCGATGGAATCAAACTGTTTTTTCATTTACGGCCGACAAACTAAAGCGCGCCGCCGCCAACTGCCAGCAACAAAAATCCCCGCCGGTCTCAACCGGTCGGGGATCACCGTAAAACTGTGGTGAAATTACTTCGCGAAGGTCTTGCGTTTCCCCTTCTTTTTCGCTTTTTTGGCTTTCTTTCCCTTCTTCGGGGCTTCCTTGGAATTGGGAGTTTTAGCCTGGACGGCGGATCCCTCGTTGGCGGGAGCCGCTTCCACCTGCGGAGCCGTCGTCATCAACGCGAACGCTGCGAGGGTCAGGATCAAGATCAGTTTTTTCATAGATTGAACAATTAGCTGCGCTGGCCGGTGTTGTGGTTGAACTCTACATATCGCAGAGTCTGACCACCAAGACTAAAGTTTGATTCATTTGGTTACAACTTTTTGAATCGATTATTCCAACTCCGCCACCACCATGCTGTGGATGTTCAATCTCGGGATCGTTACTTCCATCCCCGCCCCGGCGCGCTTCGGAACGAGCCGGATGCCTTCCGGTTCCAAGTGGACCCTGGAGATACGATAGCCGGTAAAGGTCACCTTGATATCATGGATGGGCAGGGTTTCTTCCCGCAGGGGCACGTCCTCATTGGGCAGCGCGTGAAAGGCGGTGGTGTTCACGTCGTTGTACAAATGCACCACCAGCCGCTCCCCGTTCTTCTGCTGGCGCATGGCGACCGCGTGAACGCACATCGGCGCGGCAACCGTGATGGGCGGCGGCCCGGATGCCGCACTTTCGACGGCTTGTTTCAATACCAAACGCTGATACGGATAGGCATAGAGATAGTAGGCCGAGTCGAATCCCGCAGCCAGATACACTACCTTTCCCTGGCCAAAGGGATTCGCCACAATGGCGGGTGTGGCTTCGCCTTTCGCGCCGGGCTTCGGGGCCAGTGTGCCCATAACCCGCCCGGATGCAGTATTCGTGAGCACTTTCACTGCCGGCCCTTTAAAGGTCACCAGCTCGACACCCAGATATTCGCTCATTCGCGGTGAATCGAGCCACGTCCCCACCCCGCGCTTGAAGTCCCAGACGCTTTTTCGTTTCTCCCAGTAATCCGCCGGCAAACCTTTGGCAAAATTCACATCGAGCTCGCGGCCGGCCGTCGCCTCCGCCGCGGGCACCCCCCGATGATCCACGCCCAGAACATCCGCCAGGGCGAAATTGCCGCGGGGTTCGCCAAATTCATCGCAGAGCGACGCATCCATCGAGGCCACCAGTCCGCCACCCCGCCTCACGAATTCCCGCACCGCGGACGCCTGCCCCTCGCTCAGGCACGCCGTGTTCGCCAGGATCAACACTTTGAATTTCGCGAGGTCTTCCGGGTTGAGGTTCCAGTCGTTGATCACCGTCACCGGCAGGTGCTCCTCCAGCGCGGCGCGGAAAAAGCCGAAAACATTCGCGAGGTAGCGTTCCTCGACCTGGCCCGAACTGCGCCCGTAGAAATTCCGTGTGTTATCGCTCATGACGAGCGCGGCCCAGGGTTCGGGCTGTTTGTGCGTCAGCCAAGGTTTGCGCTTCTGCACTTCGCCCAGGCAATGGTAAATGGCGGGTTGCAAATTCGCCGGCTGGCCGACCGCAATGCTCGGAAAAGTCCCGTGCGTCAGCGCCAGCAACATGCGGCGCTCGACCTCATGCGGCGGAAAGCTGTCCTTGCCGTAAGGATTGCCATGCGACATCAGGTACGGCTCGCTGAACCCGATGCGGTGATTGGTAATGGCCCACATGTAGGCGTTCGCGAACGCCGGCACGACGGTCGCGCCCCGATTCGACTCGTCGAGCCAGAATTCCTGGTCCGGTGCATCGATCAAAAGATTCATCCGCGCCGGCATGTTGCGCGGGATGTCGCGAAAGTGGCCGAAACGCCCGGCATTAGTCGTCCAGGTCACGAGCGCGACGGTTGGCTTGATGCCCTTGAGCCGTTTCTGCATGCGTTGAATCAGATTCTCCATCCGCCGGTCCGCCCAGTGTTGATAACGGCGAAATTCCAGATCGTCCATGTTCACATTGGGAATCGCTTTGCCCGTGTCCGTGCGGTAATCCTCGCGGCAATGCTCGCAATAACACACGCCGCCGTAATGCAGGCCGTCGAAACTGAACGCGTCCACGTCGGGGTATTTCGTCAGGATTTCCGCGAGCACCTCGATGAAAAAATCGCCGTACGGGCCGAGCAGACACAGCATCCCGCCGTGCGGATATTTCACCAGGTCGATCTGCGGGATTTCGCGGGTGTTCGTGGAAATGCGCCGCCAGTCCAGATGTTTCTCATAGACCTCCCCCTGCAACGAGGGTGGATAAACGCCCAGGATGCGGATGCCGAGCCGTTTGTATTCGGCGATGTCCTGCTCCAGCCGGCCCAGCGGGACATGCGGGCTGCGCCGCGTGAGCAACTTGCTGTCGTAATAGGGATAAAATGGATCAACGAATCCCATTTCGCTGATCGTGACGCCCGCAGCGGCGGCCTTCGCACGTTGGACGCTGTTCTGATTGGAAAGCGTGTACCCGACACCAGACGTTTCCCATACCCAATCAGGAATCTTGACTTGGCGAAATGGCGCGGTGTCGAACGGTTGCGCGAGGATGGGTTTGTCCCAGATGGCGTCCGCCGGCGTCTGGGCGAGAAGTGCCCGAGGAAAAACAACGGATAGAAACAGCGCCAAGGATATTGCGATTTTTCTCATATGATGAGTTTGGTGACGCATGCGAGTATGGAAAAAACTTCTGCGGAATACAATCCTGCCTCTGAATCCGGTAGGGACCCGCTGTGCGGGTCCCCAGCATTCCCGCGTCAGCCAGCGCAGCGCAGCGAGCGGTTCGGGCAGGCAAAGAGCGTGACTCGATATTGCGATGAGCCATTGAAACAGCAAGGCAGACCCCCAGAATCCGGAGATGCTCGCTGCGCTCACGCCGACTGCGTCGACAGATGGCGACGCGCCGCAGCGCATCCCTACCGATGACGGGCACGAGCCGCAATTTATCGCAGGCCGTGATTTCTGTCCCGCGATCCGCTCCACTTGCCGCCATCCCAGTCCTGCCAATTTGCAGGATCGGTTCAATTATTCTCGCCTCAACGCAAACGGTGGCCTACGATCCGCCGCCGAACCACTCATGGAAACGCCGCTCACGCCCCTCGAGTTCGCGCACCGCGCCCGCCGTCTTTATCCCGACCGTGAAGCGGTCGTGGACGGCCCCTTGCGCCTGACCTATTGCGCTTTCTTCGAACGCTGCGATCGTTGGTCAGCCGCTTTGCAACACCTCGGTGTTCGCCCTGGCGACCGCGTGGCCTACATCGCACCCAACACCCACGCACACCTCGAAGCGTATTACTCGGTGCCCCAGATCGGCGCCATCATCGTATCCATCAACTACCGCCTCAACGCCGCAGACTTCGCCTACATCATTCAGCACAGCGGTGCCTGCGTCGTCTGTGCTCATCCGGATTACCTGGAGGCAGTGGATCGCGTGCGCGGGGAATTGCCGCAGGTCGAACATTTCGTCGCGCTCGAAGGATCGAAACCGGGATGGATCAATTACGAGGATGCGCTGGCGGCTGAGTCCGGCGAGTTCGACCTCGCGGAAATCGCGGAGAGCGACGTGCTCTCGATCAATTACACCAGCGGCACCACTGCGCGGCCCAAGGGCGTGATGCTCACCCACCGCAATCTCTACCTGAATATCCTGAGCCAGCTCGTTCACACGCACATGACCTGTGCAGATCGTTACCTGTGGACCGTGCCGATGTTTCATTGCAATGGCTGGGCCTTCGTCTGGATCGTGACGGCGATCGGCGGCACCCACGTCTGCCTGCGCAAGACCGATCCCATCGGGATTTTCGAAACGATCACTCGGGAAAACATCACGATGTTTTGCGCCGCGCCCACGGTGCTGATCAACCTCGCGCACGCGCCTGCGGAACTGCGCCGCGACGCACCCAAGGGCGTCCGGGTGTTCACCGCCGGAGCGCCACCGGCCGCCTCGACCATCGAGCGGATCGAAGGTGAATTGCACTGGCCGATCACCCACGTGTACGGCCTCACCGAAGTTTCGCCAATTGTCACCCTCAGTGAACCGCGGCCGGAACATGCCCAATTGCCCGGTTCAGCGCGCGCGGAAATCAAGGCGCGTCAAGGCGTCCCCTGCATCGCCGCTGGCGAGGTGCGGGTCGTGGACGACACCGGCCGCGAGGTTCCGTTCGACGGCCAGACCTTGGGTGAAATCGTCATGCGCGGCAACCCGGTGATGGCCGGTTATTACAAAGATCCCGAAGGCACCGCCACCGCCATCCGCAATGGCTGGTTCTACTCCGGCGACGCCGCCGTGTTGCATCCCGATGGTTACATCGAAATCCGCGACCGGTGGAAGGACATCATCATCAGCGGCGGCGAAAACATTTCCTCCATCGAAGTCGAAGGCGCCTTGCTGCGCCATCCCGCAATCCAGGAAGTGGCCGTGGTGGGAATGCCGGATGAGAAATGGGGGGAATCTCCGCATGCCTTCATCGTGTTCAAGAGTGGCGCGACCGTGACGGCAGCGGAGTTACGCGAATTCGCCCGCGAACATCTGGCGCACTTCAAAGAGCCACAAGGATTTCATGCGGTTGCAGAACTCCCGAAGACCGCCACTGGCAAGATCCAGAAGTACATCCTGCGCGGCAGCAAAGCGAATTTGGCGAGGCAATAAAGCGCAGTCGTTCACACCCCAAAGCGCCCCGACAGCGGCTGTCGGGGAGTCCATGACGCTGGAGCGCGGTTCAAGCTGCCTCGTACATCCGCCAGGTTTTGGACTGCGGTCGCTGCTGCGCCGCTTTTGGCCCGCCACGATACCTGAATAATTACGGATTTGTTGCTTCGGACGTGTTACTTACTTTCTCAGCCCATCAACGTTTTCACCTTCGCTAATGCCTCGTCGATCTTGCTGACGTCCTTGCCGCCGCCGCGCGCATTGTCGGGTTTGCCGCCGCCTTTGCCGCCCACGATTGGCGCGATCGCCTGAATGATTTTTCCGGCTTGAACTTTGGCGGTGAAGTCCGGTGACACGGACGCGATGAGCGTCACGGAACCCCCCGCTCCGCCACCGATGACGACCATGCCCGCAAACCGGCCCTTGAGTGCGTCGATCACGGCTTGGAGGAAATCCGCATCCCCGTCGGGAAAGATTTGCGTGATCAAAGGAACACCGTTGACCTCCTGCACCCGGCCCAACAACCAGCTCGCCGTTTGCGACGCACTGCGCGCAATGGACTGCTTGAGCGCCTTCTCCAATTCCTTCTGGTGCGCGAGCAGTGTTTCGATCTTCTTGTCCAATTCGTGGATGGGAGAATTCACTTTTCCGGCAACGGCTTTGATCAACTCGCGGTCGAGCTTCATCACGTCGTAAGCGGTCAGGCCGGCGACGGCTTCGATGCGCCGCACCCCGGCGGCAATCGCATTCTCACTAACAATGCGGAACAAACCGATCTCCCCCGTCGCGCGTGTATGCGTGCCGCCGCAGAGTTCCATCGAATACCCGTTCAACTCCTCTGCCCGGCCGCCCACCTGCACAACGCGGACAGTGTCGCCGTATTTGTCCCCGAAAAATTGCATCACGTCCTTGCGCGACTTGACCTCTGCGTAGGGCACTTCCGTCCAGCTTACGCCGGCGTTTTCGAGGATGCGTTCGTTGACAAGTTTCTCGATGTCGGCGACCTGCGCGGGGGTGAGTGGCGCGCTGTTGAAATCGAAGGTGAGCTTGTCAGGACCGACGAAGGAACCTTTCTGCGAGGCGTCTTTGCTGGCGACTTCGTGCAACGCCCAGTGCAGCAAATGCGTGACGGTGTGGTGGCGTTGGATGGCGTTGCGGCGGGGTTTATCGACCGTCAGCATGACAGACGATCCGGGGATGGGTAGCACAGGCGACTCGCCTGTGCCGCCCGGCAACCTGCCGGGTGGAATGGGTGAGGCGTTCGGTGGTTCGGGAGCGTTCGAATTCTTAGCCGCGCCCTCCCGTTCCGTCCGGCTGGTAGCCGGACGGGACAGGCTGGTAGCCTGTGCTACCCCATCTTCAACGAAGTGCAACCAGGTGTTGCCGGATTTCTGCGTATTGGTGATCCGCCAGAGCTGACTGCCGTGTTCGAGTTCACCGGTGTCGCCGACCTGGCCGCCCATCTCAGCATAACAGGCCGAGGCATCGAGAATCACCGCCGTCTTGTCCTTCATGCTCACGACCTCGACAACCCGCGCGCTGGTCTCCAACGTGTCGTAGCCGACGAACTTTGTCGGCGTGGTGGTCTCGATTTGCGAAAGCGAAATGACTTCCTTCTTCTGCGCGGCCCGGGCGCGGGCGCGTTGTTCTTCCATGCACCTATTGAAGCCTTTCACGTCCACGGTCCAACCACGCTCGCGCGCCATCAGCGCCGTGAGATCGAGGGGAAAGCCATAAGTATCGTACAACTCAAATGCCAACATTCCATGAACGATTGGTGCGGACTTCAGGACAAACCGCCAACCATTCATCGCGAATTCAGCCGAATTTCCCTGATAGACTACTTGCTTTGTTACATTGTTTCGCAACCTGAAATTATTGTTGCGCGGATCGTTTTCAGACTCCCATTCTGAAGTTAAACCTTCCATCTTTATTGCTACAGCAATTGCATCAACATTTACTTCGCCTTCAAATAATTCAATCCCCCGATCCAAAGTCTTGTTAAACGCCTCCTCCTCTCGCTGGATGATTTCCTGCACTTGTTTTTTCTTCGCGCGGATTTCAGGGAAGACATCACCCATCGTATCCGCAAGCACGTCCACAAGTTCGTAGAAAAACGGTTCGTGAAAACCGAGCGTGCGTCCATATCTCACTGCGCGGCGCAAAATGCGGCGCAGCACGTAATTGCGGTCCGTGTTCCCTGGCTGAATGCCATCCGCAATCGCAAAACTCAAGGTGCGGATGTGGTCCGCAATGACCCGGAAGGCAATGTCGAGCGCGATTTCTTCCTGGGTGGCACGGGCTACCAGCCCGTCCCGCTGGGCTACCAGCCCAGCGGAATGGGAGGGAGCGTTTATCGGCAAAGCAACATTGGATTGCAAAGCGGGCGCCCCCCCCGTTCCGTCGGGCTGGTAGCCCGGCGGCACAGGCTGGTAGCCTGTGCTACCCTTCCGGGCAGACAATGAAATGTAAGGTTTCCACGCCTCGATGTCTGGCGTCCAGAGCCACGGCCAGGGCTCGGATTCCTGCACCAAACCGGACGCCCACGGATTGCGACAAACATAGTGAAACTTCTCCTGCAAGTCGGCGTCGCTGCGCATGTAGCGGTCGTAGCGTTCTTCCTGCCAGAGAGTTCCTTTCACTTTGTCCAGCTTGTTAACCTCGTTGGCGGAATAGGATTTGATCGAGTGAAGGATTTCCGACAGCGGCCAGAAAAATGGATTACCCTCCTGGTCCTCCTCCTTGACGCCGGGCTGAATGATGAAGTGCGCATGATCAGGCATCACGCACGCGGCCACCAGCCGGTAACGCAACTCACGCCAGTGAAGAATGCAGTCAAAAACAATC
>JAYUBJ010000670.1:0-3197 GCA_043740915.1 Verrucomicrobiota bacterium | reverse complement strand
TCACCAAAAGTGTCAAAAGTGAGGACTGACACTTGCCCAAAAGTGTCAAAAGTGAGGACTGACACTTGCCAAAAGTGTCAAAAGTGAGGACTGACACTTGCCAGTTCTTAATCGTTGCGCCGCATTTTCCGAGTCCGGGCCGCCCCCGCGTCGCCCGGCCCCCGCGCAGGGTCGCCGAGGTTTGCCCCCGGAGCGCCTGATTTTTTGTTCGTGCTTTCGCCCGAAAGCTTGATTAGTTTCCCGTCATGATCATCTGGCTTATCACCATTTTCCTGCTCGCTTTTTGGGCCTGGATCGGCAAAACGAGCGGCGCCATCCGCATGTCAATCTCGCTGGGGGGACTGGTCCTGGCCGCCCTCTTCTCCTTTCCTTTGGGTGGAATGATGAAATCCCTCGCGGTTTCGGCGGGCCTGGAGCATCCCCTCCTGCGATGGATCGTGCCGCCGCTGGTGGTCTTCGTTCTGTTCCTCGTGATTTTTGGGGTCTTTTCGCAGCTCGTGCACCGCAAGATCGAAGTCCACTTCAAATACAAAGAAGCGGATGACGTGCGGATGTTTTGGGAGCGCATGAATGGCCGCCTGGGCGCTTGCGTGGGGCTGGTCACCGGCGCAATCTACGCCATCCTGCTGGGTCTCGTCGTCCACGTGGCGGGCTATTGGACCGTTCAACTGGCGTCGCCAAATGAAAACCCGCCCGGCCTGAAATTTCTGAATTCAGCCCACGAAGGCATGCGCCCCTCGGGCATGGAAAAAATCGCCCTCACCCTCGATAAGATGCCCGCCGTCTGGTACGACGTGGCGGACGTGCTCGGTCTGATTTACCAGAATCCTGAAGCGAAGAGCCGGCTGGCGGAATATCCGGTCTCCTTAGCCTTGGTGGAGCAGCCGTTGTTCCAAAAACTCGCCAACGACACCGAATTGGGCGGTCTGGTCAAAAACCAGGGGAACATTGCGGAATTCTTCAAACACCCCAAGGTGCTGGGGATCATCACCAACGAAGCCGCGTTGAAACAGCTCGAGCAGATCAACCTCAAGGATCTCAGCAATTACGTCGCCACCGGCCGATCGCCCAAGTTCGACGACGAAAAGATCCTCGGCCGCTGGCAACTCTATCCGCCGGCCACGGTCACGCTGTTGAAGAAAAAAAACCCGAACCTCACCGTCACGCAGTTGAAGTTCATCCGGCAGACACTAAAAGAGAGAATGGCGGACGTCATGTTTGTGGCGCTGGCGGACAACCAGGTTCTGGTGAAGGGATCAGCTGGCGGCCTCGAGCAGGTCGCGGCGATCATGGCAGGCCGGGCCCAAGGTCCCCCACCCAAAACCGCCACGGCGTCCGCCTCCGGAACTGCTAGTGGAAACGTGATTGTCCAGGGCACTTGGAAACGCGAGGGGGCAAAATATCAAGTCACCTTTAACGGCACCCAAAACGAGGAAGTCAACCTGCTCATCGGTGAAAATCAGGCGCTGGTGGGCCTGGTCACCACGTTTTATGGCGGAGCCTTGGTCTTTCTGAAGGCGGATTAAACCGGAGTTGATTAATCCATTGCGGACAACCGACGGGTTACTTGGGCTCGCGCTTGAAATTCACGGGCTCCGTCCTCAATTCCCCCGGATGCACCAGAAAGTTGGGAGGCGACGAACCATTGGGTGCATTGGTATTCGGTTCATTGACGCTGAACGGATGGACGGCAAATTCCGTGGGTGAACCTGGCAGGGACGGAGTCGCCCCGCTGGCAGCCTCGTTGCCGAGCGGCGAGTTGGGGCTGTCCGACCCGAGATTCGACGCAAAATAAACGGCGAACAGCGTCAAGCCACCCACCGCCAGGCCGTAGGTGCATGCCAGGATCGGCTTGGCGTCGAACGTGGCCAGCAGCCGGTGCCACCCGGAAACCGGACGGGCCCCTTCTGCCGCCTCGATGCGGGCGCAGACCTTGGTGGAGAAGTCGTTGAAATATCCAGGGGGTGGCGCTTCGTGCCGCTTCAAGGCCAGGAGTTTTCGCAATTGTTCAAAATCTTCTTCGGGTGCGAGATTCATATTACTTCAAATAGTCGCTCAAGTAAGCCTGCATCTGCTGCCGCGCATAAAACAGCCGCGACCGCACGGTGCCGACATTGCAATCCATGATCTTGCCGATCTCATCATGCGATAGCCCCTGGATGTCATGCAGGGTTACCACGAGTCGATGATCTTCCGACAGCTTCTGCATGGCGGCGTTCAATTTTTCTTGCAACTCCGCGAGATTGAGATCGCGCCGGGGCGTCTTTTCGGAAACCAGCGCCACCAAATCCGGGTCGTGCTCGGCTTGAAAATCGAGGTCGTCGAGGCTTATGTGTCCGCGATTCTTCCGCTGCTTGAGGAAGTTGATTGTCTTGTTCACCGCGATCCGGTAAACCCACGTGAAGAAGCTCGAGTTGCCCTTGAAGGATTTGAGCGCCTGGTAGGCCTTGATGAAACTCTCCTGCGCCAGATCGTTGGCGTCCTCGTGGTTGGAGGTCATGTGATAGACCACCGCATAAACCCGCTCCTGGTAACGCCGCACCAGTTCGTCATAGGCGGACAAATCACCCCCTTGGGCGCGTTGAACCAAGGCCCGCTCTTCCGTGGGGTCGACGGACGGCGGTTTCTCCGCCGCTGGGGTGGCGGGCGGCTTGGCGGCAGCAGTCTCGCTCATAGCCGGCGTCTCAGGAGGGAATTCCTAACGCATTGGTTTGTTGCGCTAAAAATTCCGTCAGCCCGGTCAACGCCGCGCGGCTCGGGGAGGCCGGAACCGTTCCCAGCGCGGCGCGCGCAGCTTGGATGTATTCGTGAATGGCCGCGCGCGATTCCGGCAGGGCCTCGTACTGGCCCAGCAGTTCCATGATGCGCTGATGATAATGCGGACGCCACTGTTGGATGAACTCCTTCAATCGCGTCTGGTCGGCGGCCGTGGCACGCTCCAGCACCACCAGCACCGGCAACGTCAGCTTGCCGCTGGCCAGATCCGTGCCCAGGGATTTGCCCGCCGAGGCCTCGGAGCCGAACAAATCCACGCAATCATCGTAAATCTGGTACGCCGTCCCCAGCGCCATGCCAAATTCGCGCATCGCCGCCTGCTCTCGTTCGGACGCGCCGCTGATGCGCGCGCCCAGTTCACATGAAAGCGCGAACAGCTCGGCGGTTTTCATCGCCAGCACTTTGAAATATTCCGCGCGCGT
>JAYUBJ010000669.1:0-3201 GCA_043740915.1 Verrucomicrobiota bacterium | reverse complement strand
CTGACGAAGCAGACCGACCTCTTTGGTGATCAAATCGGCCATGGCAAGGAACCGGTATTGGCGCTGGCCACCTACTGCAACTTCGCGTGCATCTATCGTCGTTCCCCCGTTGGTTTGAAGGACCCGAATCCGGAACTGGACAAGCTGAGTCCGGACCTGAAGCCGCTCCTCCAACAGCTTGCCTGGGAAACCGTCACTTCGTATCCTTTGTCCGGCGTGACCGCCGCTAAAAAAGTGAAACCATGATGACCTGCTTTAAAGAAAGGCGAGCAAGATGCTCGCCCTACGTTTTGACCGAAGCGAAACCATGATGACCACCCTCACGCGCTTTGTTTGTTGCATTTCTGTGTTTTGCGGTGTGATCCACGCGGCCGACAGCGTGGCGCCGTTCCCGGGCAAGAAGTCCGATTGGAATGGGTACGACCGCTACGATTTTCAAGTGGACGGCAAGGATGTGCTCGTGGTGGCGCCGAAACAAAGCGCACCGGGCAAGCCGTGGGTGTGGCACGGCGAATTCTTCGGCCACAAACCGGCGCCGGACATTGCGCTGCTCGGTCGCGGGTTTCACATTGTCCATATGAGCGTGCCAAACCTGCTCGGTTGTCCCGAAGCGGTGGCGCATTGGGACAAGTTTTACGCGGAGTTGACCGGGAAATATGGCTTTGCGAAAAAGGCCGCGCTCGTCGGCCTGAGTCGCGGCGGGCTTTACTGCTACAATTGGGCAGCGGCGAATCCGAAGAAGGTTGCGTGTATTTATGGTGATGCGCCGGTGTGCGACTTCAAGAGCTGGCCCGGAGGGAAGGGCAAAGGCAAAGGCAGCCAGGGGGATTGGGATTTGACGTTGAAAGTTTATCACTTCGCCAGCGAAGCCGAGGCGCTCGCGTACACGAAGAACCCGGTGGACAACCTCGCCCCGCTCGCGGCCGCGAAGGTGCCATTGCTCCACGTCTATGGAGATGCCGATGACGTGGTGCCGTGGGACGAAAACACCGGGGTCATCGCCGAGCGCTACCGGAAGCTCGGCGGCGACATCACGCTCATCGCCAAGAAGGGGGTTGGCCATCATCCGCACGGGTTGGATGACTCGACTCCCATCGTGGAATTTATTGCGAAGCACGCGGTAAAATGATTACGAAAAGGAAATCACCATGAAAAAAATCCATCTGTGTTTCACTCTCGTTTCTCTTGGGGTCACCACGCAGCTTTTTGCGCAGGCGCCCGGCGTGCCGGTCATTCGTGAAGGCCATGGTGACGCGCCGGCGTTGCTCCAACCCGTGAAAGCATTGCGCGATACCGGCGCGCTCCTGTCGTTGGAAAAAGTGCGGGAGCAGCTCTCGCGGACGACCTGTGACCTCACCCTGCCCAAACCGGGCACGAAGAAGCTATCCGGCCGTGAAATTTGGGAGCGCGCCCGCAAGGCGCACTTGCGGGTCGGTTGGTATTACCTGTGCAACAACTGCAACAACTGGCACCTCAACCTGGCCGGCGGCTATGCCCTCACCGCCGATGGCATGATCGCCACCTGCTATCACGTCGTGGAACCCAAGGACATGCGCGAGGGATTTCTACTTGCCGTGTCGGAGGCGGGGAAACCGCTTGTGGTTTCCGAAGTTCTCGCCGCGAGCAAATTCTCGGACTCGTGCATCGTGCGGGTGAAATCGGACGAGACGTTTAATCCGTTGCCATTGAATCCGGGGGTGCATCCGGGCGACGACGCGTGGTGTTACAGCGACCCGCTGGGGCGACCGGGATATTTCAGCAAGGGCATTGTGAACCGCTTCTACCAGCACTGGCACAACGAGCAGGAGTCGGGGCGGTTTCCGGTGTGGATGAATGTTTCCACCGACTGGGCGCAAGGCTCAAGCGGCGCGGCGGTGCTCGACGAGTTTGGCAACGCGATCGGCCATGTCTCGGAAATATCCGCCCATGGCAAATCTGAGCAGGAAGGCGCAAAGGATTCGAAGCCTCCCGGCGAGACGGTCATCGTTTTTCATAACGCGGTCCGGGCCGCTGCCGTTCTGGCGCTGGTGAAACCGAAAGTGAAATAGCGCCGGTGCGACGCGTCGTGGTGGAACTTGGGAAACAGCCGCGACGCAGCGGCCTCCGACCGCAACCTTAGCGGACCGCGGCTGTGTCGTCCTCGACCAGCCGCAGCACGTGGCTGAGGCCGGACGCGTTGGGTGTCTTGTGGTGGCTTGTCTGGCCAAGCTGCTGCGGCTGATCTCGCGCGGCGCGGGACACAGCCGCGGTCCGGGGGGCTGTTTCGCGCGCGGCCCCCGAGTTGGACACCGGCCGAACTCTTCGCTTGCCTCACTGCTTCGCCGAGCATTTACTCACGCCGCTTGGACGCACGCGCTTATCCAGACCGCCGCAAAGCCACGGAGATGTTGCTGGCCGCAACCATTTTCTGGGGCTTGAGCTTTCCCGTCATGCGCGCGCTTTCGCTGGTGCAGGAGCAGGTGTTGCCGCAAACGAACACTTGGTTCATGACTTCGGCCACCGTGATGCTGCGCTTCGGGGTTTCGGCGCTGATCCTGATCGCCTGGAGCTGGCGGACCTTGCGCGAAATGACCTGGCTCGAAGTCTGGCAGGGGGTCGGCATCGGCTTCTTTGGCGGCGCGGGAATCCTGTTTCAAATGGACGGCCTCGCCTACACGTCCGCCTCGACCTCCGCGTTCCTGACTCAGTGCTACTGCATTCTGATCCCCATCATTGTCGCCGTGCGTGAGCGGCGCTGGCCCTCCTGGATTGTGGCGGTGAGTTCGTTGATGGTGATGGCGGGGGTGGCGGTGCTGGCGCAATTCGACTGGCGGAAAGCGACATTGGGCCGCGGGGAATGGGAAACGCTCGTTGGCTCGCTGCTGTTCACCGGGCAAATTTTGTGGCTGGAACGGCCCGGCTTCGCGGCGAACCGGGTGACGCACTTCACCCTCGTCATGTTTCTCGTGATCACGCTGCTCGCGCTGCCGGTGTGCGGCCTCACGATGAATCACCCGGGCGATCTGCTCGTGGCGTTTCTTTCGCCCGTCGTGCTGGGATTGACGGCGATATTGATTTTCGCCTGCACGCTGATCGCGTATGTCGTGATGAACCGCTGGCAACCGCAAGTGCCGGCCACCGACGCGGGGCTGATTTACGCGGTGGAACCGGTGTTCGCGAGCCTGTTTGCGCTGTTCTTGCCCGCGTGGTTTTCGGGGTTGG
>JAYUBJ010000668.1:0-3203 GCA_043740915.1 Verrucomicrobiota bacterium | reverse complement strand
GAAACAACTCGGCGGGGGCGTGATTGAACTGGTCGGTGTTCATCGAGCGGATGATCGTCACGTCATCCACGATGCTGGTGAAGTGCGGCAGCGTCTCGCTTACCCACGCGCCGGCCTGGCCCTGCTGTTTGAACTTGAACGGCGAGCCCAGCATTTTCGGCACGCCTTTGATGAACGCGAAGCGCTGGCCTTCGAGCAACTCCTGCGGACACGGCTTCATGTTCAACTCGACCAGCTTGGGTTTCCAGTCGAACAGATCGAGCGTCGGCGGCGCGCCGCTCATGTGCAGATAAATCACCGATTTCACCTTCGCGGGCAGCGGCGACGCCTTGGGTGCGAGCGGATTCTGGGGAAGTGCGGAGTTTGGAGTGCGGAGTGCGGAGTTCTGCGCGGCAAAACCATCGCGGCCCAGCAACGACCCGAGCGCGATGGCGCCGAGCCCGACGCCGCCCTGGTTGAAGAAAGTGCGGCGCGTGATGGCGCGGGGTTGTTCAAGCTGGGTGTTCATTTGGTAGTTTTTTTGACGAGAGTTTCCTCGATGCGGAAATGAGTGCGGTAATCAAACAGACTCCCACAATGCCTGCTAAACATAGACGCGGAACCATGTAATATTCCTTTGGATATTGCGGAGAGGATTCATCGTAGAGTTTGTAGTGAAGAAATGCCCGCTTGTAGTTCCAAGGATCGACGTCATCCCGATCATTGCCGCCGGTTCGTGAGATGCCGTCCTGCCCCACGGAATAGAGGTCGTATTTGTCGGGGTGATGAACGCCAGGATAGACGTAAACGAAGTCTTTGCCCCAAGGGTCTGGATTCACACTCGTAAGCAGCTGGTTCCAACGCCCGTGTGTCACCGTTTTTGGTTGTGCCACCAAGGCTGCGAGGCCTTCGTCTTGGGTAGGATATCGCCCATTATCCGAATGAAACTGTTCCAAGGCCCAAGAAAGCTTTTGCAAATCCCCCACCGCATTCATGACTGGGGGAAAATCAGCAGAAGCTTTGGCCAGCCCAAACGACAACACAGACAAAGATGCGAGGATGCACACAATTCTGGCATTCGCGCGAACATAGCTTCGGATGAAATAATCGTTCACCATTTCACCCTTTCGTCAGCACGCCATCCAGGTTCAACAACACATTCGCCACCACCGTCCAGGCCGCGGCTTCGTGATCCTTTTTTGGCACAAAGGTCATTTCATTCCGCCGGGTCAACAGCCCGGACTCGTTTTTTCCAAAATCCCGGCTGCCGGTGCAAGTGCATCACAACCAAGATATCCACCCGTTTTCCATCGAACCGATACAGCACCCCATGTGGAAATCGCGGCACGCGGCATTTCCGGAGGCCGCCCGACACGCGCGGATACAACTCCGGATTCGCTGCGATGCGCTCAACCGTATCCGCAACCGCGTTCTTGAAGCGCTGCCCAAGACCGGGCTGTTGCCGGTCGTAGTAGCGTGCCGCTTCTTCGACGTCGCAGAGCGCAAGACAATCAAACCGAAACGGCTTCATCACGCGGCCGTTCCGCGCAACCGCTTCAATGCAGCCGGACCGGCCATAGCTTCGCCCCGGCCGGTATCCAGTTCGCGGCCCCGCCGACGAGCCTCGGCCAGCCATTCCCGGCTGACTGGGAAGTCGTTTTCATCGTCGAGGCTCTGGAGCAACCGTTCGGCAAGATAGGCCCGCGCCTGCTTCGGAAGTTTCAACGCCTCGCCCGTCATTTTCTCAATTGTCGCTGTACTCATAACTTTTCCAACCTACCTCAATTTCACCCTTTCGTCAGCACGCCATCCAGATTCAATAACACGTTCGCCACCACCGTCCAGGCCGCGGCTTCGGCGGCGTCCAGTTCCTTCGGCAACGGGCCAAGCGGTTCCGTGGCCAGCTTCTTTGCGTCATCAGCGTGGGCGCGATAGTTCTCCAATTCCTTTTCGTATAGCGTGACTAGCGCCTTCACTTGTTCATCCGTCGGTGGCCGCGCCAGCGCGAGTTTCAGGCCGTAACGCGCGCGTTCCGCCACGCCCGCGCCGCCTTCCTTCACCAACCGACGGCCCAGCGCCTGCGCCATCTCGACAAATGCCGGATCGTTCATGGTCACAAACGCCTGCAACGGCGTGTTCGTCGGCAGCCGGCGCATGGTGCAGTTCTCGCGGCTCGGCGCGTCGAACGTCGCCATGCTCGGGTACGGAACCGTACGCCGCCAGAACGTGTAGAGCCCCCGACGATACCGATCCTCGCCCATGCTGGTGGACCACGTGCGCTCGCCGTTGAAGGCCGCGCGCCACAAACCGTCCGGCTGCGGCGGATACACCGACGGTCCGCCAATCTTTTTGCTCAACAATCCGCTCAACGCCAGCGCCTGATCGCGCACCGTTTCGGCCTCAAGCCGCCGACGCGGATAATGCGAGAGCAACCGGTTGCGCGGATCTTTCCGCGCCGACTCCGGCGCCACCAGCGACGTCTGCTGATACGTCGCCGACATGACGATCGTCTTGAGCAGCGCCTTCATGTCCCACGGCACCGACAGGGTCTGGGCGCTAGGGTCTGGGGTCTGGGGTTTGGGATCTTGGTTCTTGGCCCCAGACGCCAGACCCGATCCGCCAGACCCCATAAACGTCAACGCGAGCCAATCAATCAATTCCTGATGCACGGGCAGCGCGCCTTGCGTACCGAAATCCTCCTCCGTCTCAACAATGCCCACGCCGAACAACTGCCCCCAGAATCGGTTTACTGCCACGCGCGCCGTGAGCGGGTTGTCCGGACTCATCAGCCACTGCGCGACCCCAAGCCGGTTCAACGGTGCGTCTTTCGGCGGCGGATTAAACGACTTGGGAAAGGCCGCATCCACTGGATCACTAGGCGTGAGAAAATTTCCTTTCAACAACACTTTGGTCGCGCGCTGTTTGTCCTTCGCACGGTCGCGCATGACCGGCACCGCGACGAGCTTGATGCCGGCCAGTTCGCCCTTAAGTTGAGCCAGTTGCTGATTGAGTTTGGCGAACGAGGGCGAGAAGGGCCGGAAATACGCGGCCAACTCGGCGCATTGCAGCTCGGTCCGCTGCACCGAGGCAAGCGCCAGTATTCCGCGAATGCTCTCCGGCAATTCGCGCACCGGCTTGGCTTGGGCCGTCGCCGCAAGCCGGAAGCGTCCAATCGTTTGCTGTTTCCCCGCTGTTTGCTCGAGCGTGAACACCAAGGTCGCGCC
>JAYUBJ010000667.1:0-10356 GCA_043740915.1 Verrucomicrobiota bacterium | reverse complement strand
CGTCGATGGCCTGACGCAATGTCTGCGTGCCGGCCATGCCTTGTTTGGGGCTGCCCCCGGCGCACTCGAAGACCACATCGGCCCCATTGCCGCCGGTCAAATCGCGAATCGCGGACTCGACGTCGCAAGACCGGGCGTTGAGCGCGTGGTCTGCGCCAAGTTCCTTCGACATGCGGCACGACTCCTCGCGCACATCCACGGTGATGACCTGGCCCGCGCCGCTGATGCGCGCGATTTGCAAACACTCTAATCCCATGCTCCCTTGTCCGAAGATGACCACTGAATCACCAATTTGAATGCCGGCCGTTTCCACCGCGGCCACGCTGTCGCTGAGGGACTGCAGGCAGGCGGCTTCACTATCTGAAATGCGGTCATCCACTTTGACGAGGGCGATCTCCGGCAACGACGCCACTTCGCTGAAGCAGCCCGGCAGATCGAAGCCGATCACTGGTCCCTTGCGACAGAGGTAGCTGCGCTCCGAAAGGCACAGCGGGCACTGTTCGCACGGGAGCTTCGCGCGCGCGGCCACACGTTCGCCGACCTGAAAACGGGTGACACCGGGGCCGGTGGCAATGATGCGGGCGCAAAACTCGTGGCCGAAGAGTTGCAGCGGGGCGTCGGATTCGAGACGGCGTTTGATGCGGTCATAGGCCAGTGTTGGTATGCCGAACGCGAGCTGCGCCTCGGTGACGCTGGGCTGCACGCAAAGCGGTTCGACCAAAACGTGCCTCGGCAAAAGTTCGGGCACCGCGACGTCGTCCAGCCGCAGGTCACCAAATCCGTAGAATCGCCACGCTCTCATTAATAGTTCCTTTGAACTCCGCACGGTTCACCTTTTACCCTAAAAAAAGGAAGTTCAACCGCAGATGAACGCAGATGAACGCAGATAATACCATGGCTCTGAAGGCGCTGGGCAGTGCCACTCCTTTCATATTTGCGATCATTGGCGTTCATCTGCGGTTGATAGGCTCCAGCACGAACTTTTGCAGTGAATGACAATCCGGCGACACCAGTCCGCGGTTGCCGCCCGCCGACATCACGACCTCCGCCACGTAAACATCGCCGCGGGTGTCGATGCAAATATCGTGCGGTGCAAAAAAATCACCCGGAGCCGTTGGATTCGCGCCACCACCCCAGCGTGCCAGCAGCGCGCCGCCAGGCGCAAAAACACTGATGCGTCCACCCGTCGCATCGGGCGTCGGCGGAAATGTGCCGGGCCACATGCCGGCGCGGTAGCCGAGTTCGGCGACGAACAGATTTCCCGCGGCATCGAAGGCGACCTGGCACGGGCGGGCAATTTCAGTCCATTCGCGCAGGAACTCGCCGGTCGGCGAAAAAATCTGGATGCGACTGTTCTCGCGGTCGGCGACGAAGACCGTGCCGTGCTGATCCACGGCGATCCCATGCGGCACATTAAATTGTCCCGGTCCGTTCCCCGGCTTGCCCCGAGAGAGAAGCAGTTGACCCGACGCGCTGAACTTGTGGACACGTGCGTTGCCATAACCGTCCGTGACATAAATCTCGCCGGCTGCGGAGAGCGCCACGTTGGTCGGAAAATAGAACGGCAGTCCGGCGTGCTGGATGGTGCGGTAATCAATGCTCGTCGCGCCCGTGTCGGAGGGTTTCCCGCTCGTGCCCAACGTCAACAGGAGCCGGCCTTCCGGCGTGAACTTGCGCACGGTGTGGTCGAGGTCATCGGTGCAATAAACCATATCGTCCGGGCCGATGGTGATGCCGTGCGCGCGCGCAAAAACTCCTTCACCCCACGAGCGCAGAAATGTCCCGTCCTGGTCGAACACCATCACAGGATGTTCGCCGCGGTTGAAAACAAACACGCGATTACACGAGTCGGTGGCGACCGCCGAAACCTCGGACCAAGTGTAACCATCGGGGCGTCGGGCCCAGTCAGCCTGTGCCGCGTAGGTGAAGGGCCCTTGCCCGACCAGGGTTCTAGGCACAGCCGGGCTGGATTGCGTCTCGATCATGAATGCGTCGCATCGACCCGGATTACTTGGCGACTTGATAGGGATTGATCCCGTGCGTCTTAACGTGAATCCGGTAAAGCGACTTGTCGATGGAGACGTAGAGCGTACTCGAATCGTCGCCGAGCCCGAACTCGACGTTGCTCGGAATGCCTTTCCAATCTTCGAACAGCCCGGTCTGGTTGTGCGGCCCCGTCTCGAAATAATCCAGTTCCTTCCCTCTCGGGTCGATGACCATGACGCCGGGTCGGGCCAGACTGCGGCACGCCAGATAAATGTTTCCCTTTGAATCCACCGTCATCCCGTCGCAACCATTCTCGACACCAAAGTCCACCAGCGTGCGGCGCGGGCCGTTCACCAGACCCTGTTTGTCCAAGGGAAACGCATAGACTTTCATTGCGCCGCGCTTCGGGATGGGGTCGGTCGGTTTCAGCCGGTTGCCACCGTTGTTGTGGTCGCCGATATACAGGATCCTTTGATCCGGGCTGAAGACAATGCCATTCGGTTTCTCGACGTCATGCGTGATCTCGATCACCGTGCCGTCGGTGTTGAGCCGGTAAACCGCCTCGTGTTCCAACTCGCGCGGCTCAGTGCCGCCGTAGCGAGGGTCCGTGAAATAGAGGCGGCCCTTAAAATCCACGCTGGCATCATTGGGCGAGTTCAACCGCTTTCCATCGAAACGGTCGGCCAACGTTTTGCTCTGGCCGGTCTTGAGATTCCATCCGACCAAACGTCGGCCACCGCCATCCGCTCCTTCACACGCGATCAAGGTCCCATCCACCAGGAAAGTGAGTCCGTTTGACTTGCCGGATTTGTCCGTAAACACGGTCGTCTTACCGGTCTTCGGGTCGTAGCGCATGATCATGCCGTCTTCCGATCCGAAGGGCATGTCGGTGAAAAAAATGCTGCCATCCGGCGCCGCTGCGGGACCCTCGGTGAGGCCGCTGTTCATCCGCACCTGGCGCGAGTGTAGCAGTTCGAGCTTGGCGTCGACGGGAAAGATGGGGTTCTCTTTTTCAGCGGCGACCAAGTTGCCCGCCGTGAGGGTCAGGACGCAGAACCCACAGAATATTTTTGAAATGCGCATGATTTTCTACTTTCTCAAAAACGGTTTTGGGATCCATGGGGCAGGCACAACCGTCCGGGGCAACTCGCGGAAAACGAACCGGCGGGACAACCTTTGGTGGCCGAAACCAAACCGCTGGAACCTAGTCGCGTGCAAGTCATGGATACGACACGGAGCGTGACCCGATCCCGCAGGTGAGACAAGTTTTTTGTCACCAGGAAGGCGCGAAATGCGATTGTGGCACAACGGCTCTGCGGCCGCCCCTTGCAGAAACCGCACCTCGTTGCGATTCGTGGGCAGCAATTCGGCACGGAAAGTTTAGCGCATCACCGTCACGCCATATTTCTCAAATTGTTCGTCCGTCGTCACCACCGTCAAGTCATGGAACTTGGCGGCGGCAATAATGAACCGGTCAAACGGGTCGTCAAGAATTGTCGGCAATTCCGCAGCCGCGATGCAGACCTCAAGTTCCCGAGGCAAAATCGTCAGCCCGTGATGCTCCATTACCTGGCCAAACCATTTTTCAACTGGATGCGAAAGTTCCAGCCTGCCCTGGCGGACTTTGAGGCTGATTTCAAAGCCGCTGATGGCAGAAACATAAACCGCCGGGGCTTCGTTGATTTCCTTGAGCGTGGAGCGGCTCAATGTCTTGCCGCCCGCCGCCAGCCAGAGCAAAGCACAGGTGTCGAGAATCACCGAAACCTCCCGGGCCATTCGCCTTCGGAAGCGGTTTCGACCGGATCGTATTTGATCTTGATCCGGCGATGGGGCACCAGGTCGGCAACCGGTTCGCCATTGCGGCAGATGACGATGGTTTCGCGGTCGGTTTCCAGTTTGGCCAGCAGGTGGAAAAATTTGTTTTCGCCTCGTGAACATTCACCGTCTTTATGGCGGTAATATTAGTCCATTGTGTCAACGGCCTCCCACGCAAAACGAAGTGGTGGGCAATCGCAGCTCAGCACCTGTCTGAAAATCCTAATCCGGGTAGCACAGGCCACCGGCCTCTTCCGGCGGGCTACCAGCCGGCCGGGCTCTTCGGCGGCAAGTTGCCGCCGAAAACGGGCTGGTAGCCCGTTCCACCCCATTTTTCAGACAGCCTCTCAGGCGAGAATCTCCTTCACCACTTCCCCGTGGACGTCGGTCAGCCGAAAGTCCCGGCCGGCATAACGGTAGGTGAATTTCTCGTGGTCAAACCCGAGCAGGTGCAGAATCGTGGCGTGGAGATCGTGGACGTGGACTTTGTTTTCCACCGCTTTGAATCCGAATTCATCCGTGGCGCCGTGGACGATGCCGCCCTTGACGCCGCCGCCCGCCAGCCACGTCGAAAATCCGTAATGGTTATGGTCCCGGCCATTGACCTGCCCCGAGCGCGCCAGCGGATTGGCCAATTCGACCGTGGGTGTGCGGCCAAATTCACCGCCGCAGATCACGAGGGTATCTTCGAGCATTCCGTGCTGTTTCAAATCCTTCAAGAGGGCGGCAATTCCCTGGTCGCATTGCTTTCCCAAATTCCGGTGGTTGGCAATGTTCTCATGATCATCCCACGGCTGGCCTGCTCCGTGCCACACCTGCACAAAACGAACACCCCGCTCGATCAACCGGCGGGCAATGAGCAGTTGCCGCGCCTGCACGCCGGGACCATATAAATCGCGAATCGATTGCGGCTCGCGACGCGAGTCAAAGGCGTCGGTGGCTTCCATCTGCATTTTGGAGGCCAGCTCGAACGCCTGGATGCGCGCCTCCAATTGCGCGTCCTGCCGCGACGCCTGGTGCGCGCGGTTGATTTGCCGGAGCAGTTCCAGTTGGCGCGCCTGCTTTTCGGGGGACAACTTTGGGTTGCGGATGTTTTCGATTAATTTCTCGATATCCTGGTGCTGGGTGTCGATGTAGGTGCCTTGAAAAACACTGGGCAGAAATCCCGCCCGCCAGTTTTCGGTTCCCTGCGCTGGTTGGCCGCCCGGACACATGACCACGAAGCCGGGGAGGTTTTGATTTTCCGAACCCAGCCCGTAGGTGAGCCACGCGCCCATGCTCGGGCGGGGCTGGCGCGCCTCGCCGCAGTTCATCAGAAAATAGGATGGCTCGTGATTGGGGATGTCCGCGTGCATCGAACGGATGACCGCGAGATCATCAATGCACTCGGCCGTCCGGGGAAAGATCTCGCTGACTTCAATTCCGCTGCGTCCGTACCGTTTGAAGGCAAAGGGCGAGGGAAACGCGGCGCCGGTCGGCCGCTCCGTGGGCAGGTTTCCTGTGGGCAGAAATTTCCCCGCGTACTTTTGCAGCGCCGGTTTGGGATCGAAGGTATCGACGTGGGAAACGCCGCCATTCAGGAAAATGTGGATGACCCGTTTGGCGCGGGGTTTGAAATGCGGCGCGCGCGGCGAGAGGGGGCTGGTGGGGACGGCTGCGGGAACCCCCAGACCGGCCTGCTCGAGCATTGGTACCAGGGCGACGCTGCCAAAACCCATGCCGACCCGCCGCAGCGCCTCGCGCCGGGTGCAGACCGGCCAAGCTCCAGCATGGGTCAATGGATTCGTCATCGGTTAATCCAAATAACTAAATTCATTCGACATAAACAGAGTTTGCGCTAATTCCTCCAATGATCCTCCGGAATCGGCATATTGTAAAGCCGATCGCAACTCCGCGTCGGTGGGCAGGCGCAATAGAATAGAGCGATAAATCGCGCGCACGTGTTCCGGCAGCGTCCGATCCCCTTTCGCGCGTTGCGCCACGCGCGACCCGGCGTCCATCACAAAGGGATGATTCATCATGAACAACATCTGCTGCGGAACGAGCGTGCCATGGCGCTGGGAACTGTGCGCATCGCGCGAAGGAAAACCAAACGTCGTGAGCATGGTCGGGATCTGCTGGCGATCTACCAGGCCGTAAATGCTGCGCCGATAATTTTGCGGATCGGTGAAGGCGACCGGCCGGCCGCCCATTTTCAGATCCAGCACGCCACTCGCCAGCAACATGCAGTCACGCATCTCCTCCGCCGAAAGACGTCGCCGGTTCATGCGCCAGAGCCATCGGTTTCCCGGGTCTTTCTTCATGGCTGCGGCCTGGATTTCCGAGGATTGTTTGTAAGTGTTGCAGGTCACGATGATTCGCTGCATTTTTTTCAACGACCATCCTTCATCCATGAAGCGGGAGGCAAGGTAATCCAGCAGTTCCGGGTGCGACGGCGGATCGGCGCGCAAGCCGAAATCGCTGGGAGTCGTGACCAGGCCCTGCCCAAAATATTCCGCCCACACGCGGTTGACCAAAACCCGCGCGGTGAGCGGATTCGTCGGGCTGATGATGGCGCGGGCCAGCGCGAGGCGGCCGCTCTCGCTTTTGAAACCACCCGCGTCCCGAGAAACAATCTGCACCATGCCGCGGTTGACCGGCGGTCCCGGGCGGGTCGGGTTCCCGCGGAGAAAAATGCGCGGTTCGTAAAGGTATGGCCCCTCGGTCAGGCCTTGCGCGCGGGGGATTCCGACATTCGCCAGCACCCACGCATCGAAGCTGTTGCGGCGTTCCGCCATGGCTTGGTTGATATCGGCATCATACAGGTACAGCTCCATTGCTTCCACCGGCGTCAGGTTCAGCGGGGAATGCGTCCCGTACAAAACCTGACGGATTTGTTCCTCGGCTGCCTCCGGCAGCGTGACCGGAGGACCCGCGCTGGCCAGCAACGTCTGCCAGCGCTGATGCACGCGCAGGAAAACCTTTCCATAAGCCGCCGCAACTTCCGCCGGCGACTGGAGCGGTCCCGGTTGCAAGGCTTCCAGGATCAGCGGGTTGATGGCGTTGGTTGACACCGCCAGTTGTTGCACGGCCCGCGCCACCTGCGCCGCGTAGTCCTCCTTCGACAGCTGCGTGAGGATCTCCCAAGGATAAAAGACCGGGTCGTGCTGACGCCCGGCACTCTCCAAAAAACCAATCCAACGTTCCACCATGGTCTGGCGAACCTCCCCTTTTTCCGCTGGCAACGGCACCAGAAACGGCTGCCGGCCCAGCAGCGCCCGATCCAAATATTTACTCACATCATTCCGCAGCAGCGTGAGTAAGGCGGCGTGTTGTTCTTGCTGATATTTTTCCAACTCGCGTTTTTTGACCGCAAATTGTTCGGCCACCGCCGGCGGCAACGGAGGATTATCCCCGCGGTGAAGCACCGGCAGTTCCGCCGGCTCGCGGGAACTGGCAAAGATCCCGTAGAGCGAATAATAATCCGCTGTGGGGATCGGGTCATACTTGTGGTCGTGACAACGGGCGCACGTGACGGTCAGCCCCTGCAATCCGCGCATGACGACATCAATCCGGTCATCAATGATGTCATGCGCATTCGCGGTGAACCGCCGACCCAACGTCAAAAATCCAAGCCCCGCCAGCGCCCGGTTGTCTTCGCCCGTCACCAACTGGTCGGCCGCCAGTTGCTCGAGAATAAATTGCGTGAACGGTTTGTCTTCATTCAGAGATCGAACGACATAATCCCGATACGTCCAGGCATAAGGAAAACCCGCTTGTTCCTGGAGGCGGACGTAACCCTTCGTGTCGGCGTAGCGGGCGACATCCAGCCAGAGCCCGGCCCAATGCTCGCCATAACGCGGAGAATTCAGCAGGCGATCCACCGCCGTTTCGTACGCCTCCTTGGAGGCATCACGGAGGAACGCATCGATCTCGGCGGCCGTTGGCGGCAAACCCGTGAGATCCATGGTGACGCGGCGCAGCAGTGCTGCCCGAGGCGAGACCGGGTTGGGCTTCAATTTGTTCGCCTCGAGCCTGGCCAGCACAAATGCGTCCACCGGATTTCGCACCCAGGTCTTGTCCTGCACTTTTGGCCGGTCAGGATGGCGCACCGGTTGGAAGGCCCAATGCCGGGCCATCTTATCCGCGCGGTTCGCGGAGGCTTCCGACTTGGAAAGACTTTCTCTCTTGGGAAACGGGATGCCACGTCGGATCCACTCCCGAAGATCATGCACCTGGTTGCTCGACAGCCGTTCCTTGGGCGGCATCTGCAGGTCTTCTTTGGCGGAGGTGACCGCTTCGATCAACAGGCTCTGCTCCGGCTGCCCGGGGATCGCCGCCGGCCGTCCTGATTCGCCACCCTTGAGGATCAAATCCCGATCATCCAACCGCAGACCGCCTTTCAGTTTCTGGCTCTGCTGGCTGTGACATTGAAAGCAATGCTCCGCCAAGATGGGCCGGATTTTCGATTCGAAAAATTCCTCGTCCGCAGACTTCGTCGGCGGCGGCGCCCCGGACAACGACAACGTTGCCAGCGGAACCACGAGCACGAGCAGGCAACGCATCAGCATGAAATTAAGTTTGTGGATGACGGCAGAAAAGTGAACCGGGAGAAGGTCCAAATGTGCAGCATCCACAAATCAGTAAAAACTTTGGGCCCTGGCAGGTCAAGTCCGCAAGAACTACGGTGGTGGCTCAGGGCGCATCCCGCTCTAGGGCAACCCAAGCCCGGAAAGGGTATCGGCGAGCGGGCTCTGGTAGTGGCACGGGTGTCTCGCCCGTGAGTTGCTGGCGGGGCGCAAGCCCTGGCTTTGGCGGAAACACACTGGCGGGACGACCGTGCCACTGCGCCGCAAGTAACTGAGATGCGCCCGACGGCTCAACGGAGCGCCGATTTCCGATCCGGCGCGAACGACCCGGCCCACGCCTGCGTGTCGGGTCGGAGACCGGCGCTCCGGTGCGTGGCAAGGATTCCTTCGTTGACAGAGCACCGGAGCATGGCCGAACATATCCACACTCAGAGAACGGTGACGCACTCTAAATAATGGCCACGGAATCCAGCATTTTATCCGGTCGCAATTGCCGGCAGTTCGGCCGGCGCGAATTCCTGCGCGCAGGCATGCTCGGAGGGCTCGGACTTTCCCTGCCCGATCTGCTGGCGGCGGAAAAGCCGGGCATCACTTCCAATGCGGACTCGTGCATCGTGCTCTTTCTCAATGGCGGCCCCAGCCATCTCGACATGTGGGACATGAAACCCGAGGCGCCGTTGGAAATCCGCGGCCCCTTCCGTTCCATCCCCACCACGGTGCCGGGATTGCATTTGTCCGAACACCTGCCCCGCCTCGCCCGGCATATGCATCGCTGCACGCTCGTGCGGTCCATGAATCACAGCGTGAATAATTCGCACGCGGCGGCAGTTTACGCGGCGCTGACCGGACACGACCGTGGCGAGCAGGGCGGCGGCGCCCGGCCCGAGGATCATCCGAACATTGGCTCGATGCTGGCCAAGCTCCGACCCGGTGTGCGCACGGCGTTCCCCTACGTGGCCCTTCCCTACAAGACCAAGGAGGGCGCTGGCGGACCACTTCAACCCGGATTTCTCGGCGGAATCATCGGCGCAAATCATGACCCGTTCTGGGTGCTCGAGGACGCCAATGCGCCGACCTTTCGCGTGCGCAACCTCACCCTGCCGGAAAATGTTTCCACCTCGCGCATGGCCGAACGTGGCGAATTACTGGCCTGTCTGGAACAGCCCTTCGAGCAGCAGCAGGGCCGGGCCACCGTCGGGTACGAGGTATTGACCGCGTTTCAGCGACGCGCCTTTGACATGCTCACTTCCGACGCCACTCAACGCGCCTTTCAGATCGATCAGGAACCGGCGAAGGTGCGCGATGCGTACGGTCGAAATATTTATGGCCAAAGCGTGCTGCTTGCCCGCCGGCTCATCGAAGCCGGGACGCGCGTCGTCACCATGTCCTGGGCACCGGACGCGAATGCCACGTGGGACACGCACGGAAATAATTTTACCACGCTCAAGGATACGTTGCTCCCGCAATTCGACGCCGCCGCCAGCAGTCTGCTCGCCGAACTCGCCGAGCGCGGAATGTTGGAACGCACGATCGTGGCGGTGCTGGGTGATTTCGGGCGCTCACCGCGCATCAACGCCGGGGCCGGACGTGATCATTGGAACGCGTGTTATTCCATCATGCTGGCCGGCGGCGGAATTCAGGGCGGCTTGGTTTATGGTGCCAGCGACCGCACCGGCTCCATCCCCGTCGAGCACCCCGTTGCGCCCGCCGATGTCATCGCCACGCTTTATCATCTGCTCGGGGTCGATCCTCACATGGACATCCACGATGTGCTTGGCCGCCCCCACCCGCTGGTTCCCAACGGCCGCGTGATGAACGAATTATTCAGTTAACGCTGGGCTTTTCAACACGGCTGGTGTCCCCAGTCCTCTTCCTTAAGCGATTTCTCGTAAAGCGCCATTTGCTCCTCTGCCGTCAATTCTTTCGGCAGGGCCGGCTCGCCGTCCGCCGCACCGACCATTTCCCCACCGTGCTTCAATTCTGGCCG
>JAYUBJ010000666.1:0-3228 GCA_043740915.1 Verrucomicrobiota bacterium | reverse complement strand
GTGTCCGGGACAAACAATCTTGGCGCCGAGCTGGCGGGCGGCCGCCATGGTCTTGATCCATTCGCCGGTGTCGCCGTCGCCGACGTAATTGTACGGGCCGTTCACACACGCGTCGCCGGTGAACAGGATTTTCTCCTTCGGCAGCCAGGCAAATCCATCGCCGTGAGTATGCGCGACGCCGAGATGCACAAGTTCCACGCGGTGTTTGCCGTCGTCGAAGATCAGGTCCTTGCGGAAGAGCAGCGTGGGCGGTTTCAGTTTGCTGGCGGCCACGTCTTTGCGGCCTTTGGCGGCCTCTTCCCAGCGACCGGGCTTGTTGCCGTAGAAACCAGATTCATGCTTCTTCATTTCCTCGATTACTCCGACGTGGGCGACCGCGACCGCGCCGTTCTCGTGCCACACCTGGTTGCCGTAAGCGTGGTCGCCATGGTGGTGCGTATCGAACGCGAACCGGATCGGCTTGTCGGTGAGGGCCTTGATTTTGGGAATGATCTCTTGCGCGCCGGAGGGGAAATTGCCGTCGATCACCAGCACATAATCCTCGAAAATAATCCAGCCGTTGTTGCAATGCCCTTTGCGGCCCAGATCGCCTTCATGAAAATAGACATCCGGAGCCACGGCATCCACCTTGTTCACTTCCGCGCGGGCCATGAGGGCGGTCAACAGAAGGGAGGTGAGCAACAGTGACGAAGTCTTGGTTCCAAGTGAGGTCATGCGCTGACATTCGGAAAAACCGTTTTCAAAGTCAAACGGGAAACACGGAATGCCCGTCGATAAGGTGCAGCTCATTCTCTGGTGAAGGAGCGAGTAGAATCCCTGGCTGGTGGCAAGCCTCGAAGCGTGCGGCCGAACCGGACCGCGAGTTGTCCCAACTCGCAGCGCGTGGCAAAACCCAGGCAACTCGGGTAAATTTCAACGCGGGTTTGCTGGCGACGCGCTGCGGTTTGGGACAAACCGCGGTCCGGGGGCAGGGTCAGTCAGGGTGCGCCTACGCGAAGATATCCTTCACCACGTGCCCGGCCACGTCGGTCAGGCGGAAGTCGCGTCCGGCGTAGCGATAGGTCAATTTCTCGTGGTCGAGGCCGAGCAGGGCGAGCAGCGTCGCGTGCAGGTCGTGGATGTGGACTTTATTCTCGGCGGCGAACCAGCCGTAGTCATCCGTCGCGCCGTAGGCAATGCCGGGCTTCACGCCCGCGCCCGCGAGCCACATGGTGAAACCCTCCGGGTTGTGATCGCGACCGTCACGGCCACCTTGCGCGGCCGGGGTGCGGCCAAATTCGCCGCCCCACAGGACGAGCGTGTCTTTCAATAGTCCGCGCGCCTTCAAATCCTTCAAAAGTCCGGCGATGGGCTTGTCCACCTCGGCGGCGTTCTTCGTGTGACCTTTCTTCAGATTACCGTGTTGATCCCATTGCACTTCGCCGTCGCTGTGGGTGACCTGGAGGAAGCGCACCCCGCGCGCGGCGAAGCGTCGGGCCAGGAGACATTGCTTGCCGAAGTTCTCCGTCACTTTGTCATCGATTCCGTAGAGCTGGCGCGTGGCGTCGGTTTCCTTGGCAAGGTCCTGCGCCTCGGGCATCGCCAGTTGCATGCGAAAGGCGAGCTCGAATGAATTGAGCCGGCCTTCGAGCGCGAGGTTCGGCCCGGACTGCTTGAGGTGGTCGCGGTTCATCTGCGCGAGCAGGTCAAGCTGCGCGCGCTGTTGCTCCGGTGCGAGGTGCGAGTTCTTAATGTAACGGACCCCGGCTTGGCCCGCGGGGACGGTGGCGTTGCCGAGCGGCGTGCGCTGATACGCAGCGGGGAGGAAGGCCGCGCCCCAATTGTTCACGCCGCCGTGCGCGAACGTCGGGCAGATGGTGATGAACCCGGGCAAGTTTTGGTTCTCCGATCCGAGGCCGTAGGTGACCCACGAACCCATGCTGGGGCGGACGAAATTGTCGCTGCCGGTGTGGAGCTTGAGCAACGCGCCGCCGTGGGCGGCGTTCGTGCCGTGCAAAGAGCGGATGATGCACAGGTCGTCCACGCATTGGGCGACCTTGGGAAAAAGTTCACTGACCGGCAGCCCGCTCTGGCCGTAGTTCTGAAACTTCCACGGCGATTTGAGCAGATCCACCGTGGGCGCAAATTGCACGCGCGGTTTCTGGCCGGGGAAAGGTTTGCCGTCATCCCGATCGAGCAGCGGTTTGGGGTCGAAGGTGTCGAGGTGCGACGGCCCGCCTTTCATGAAGAGGAAGATGACGCGCTTGGCCCGCGCGGGAAAATGCGGTTCTTTCGGCGCGAGCGGGTTGGCGGAAGTTTCGGGTTTCGCGTGTCGCGTTTCGTGTTCCGCGGCGAGCAACGCACTCGTGGCCAGCCAACCGAAGCCCGCAGCGGAGCGCTGGAGCATTTCGCGGCGGGTGAGCAGAGGTCGATTGAATCCGAGCTTCATTGAGTCAGGCAAGAATGGGTCACGAGTTGGGATGCCCCTGTCGCCTCGGAGTCCCAGCCCTAAAAGGGCGTAAGGCGATAGCCCAGGGTGAAGCGAGGCCACGAGCGAAGCCCTGGGATACAGTCGGGTGAAGGTCCCAAGCCCTGAAGGGGCGGCACAAAACTCGCCTTTCTGTTTGTCGATTCAACACATCCACCGCGCGACTTGGTTTCGCCCCTTCAGGGCTCGACCCATTTGCGGACGACATACCCAGGGCTTCACCCTGGGCTGTCACATTGCGCCCCTTCGGGGCTGGTTTGGCGATGGCGCGCTGCACATTCATCAATTCAAATAAATAAACTCGTTCGCTGCCAGAATCGTCTGGCAGAGAACCGTCCACGCTTGCGCGCGGCCATCCTTCACGTCCGGCTTCTGCGCTGAAATCGTGCGCTCGAATTGGCCGAGGAAATTCTGCGCCCGCGCTTGTTCCCGGGCGGTCGGCGGTCGCCCGTACGCTTTCACGTACGCCAGTTCGATGCGTTTCGCGTCAGTCAAGTCGGCTGGCGCCAGCAATTGCGCGGCGAGTTTTGCGGCGGCTTGCTCCACGAGTTCGCTGTTCATCATCAGCAGCGCCTGCGGGGCAACGACGGTGGCGTTGCGGCTGCCCGTGGGTACGGCGGGATCCGGATAATCGAACTGTTCGAACAGGTCGTAGAGGTGGTTGCGAATGATGGGCAGATAGAGGGCGCGGCGCGGGCTGTCATAGCGCGTGGCATCCTTCGAGGTGTGGTCGAAGACGAACTCGCGATTCTTGAGCGGGA
>JAYUBJ010000665.1:0-3238 GCA_043740915.1 Verrucomicrobiota bacterium | reverse complement strand
GCGGGGAACCGGCGTGTACAAGTTCATCGACCCCTCGGCATTCGTCAATTTTTTTCGGTTTGCGCGCCTCTGCCGCTGTGCGAAGCTGCGCGCAGATGAGCCACTCCACCATGGCCTGGAAACAGCGCTGGAACGACCGCTTGCCGCTCCTCAAAGCCCTCCGCGACCGTCGTCGGGTCTTGCGGTGGGTGGAGAAGGGCTGCCCCTTGCCCGCGCCGCATCTCGTGAAAAAGACGACCGTGGCCCAGTATGCCCGGATGTTTCACTGCCGCGTATTTGTGGAAACCGGAACGTATTACGGGGACATGATCGGGTTCGTGCGCGACAAGTTCGAACGGATTTATACCATCGAAATCGATGCGACGCTGCACCAACTCGCGGTCCAACGGTTCGCCGCGAGCAAACACATCAGCCCGCTCCATGGCGACAGCGCCGTGGTCCTGCCGCGCCTCCTGCCCGAATTGAAATTACCCACCCTGTTCTGGCTGGACGGCCATACGGACAGCAAAGTCACGACGCGCGCCGACAAAATCACGCCCATCACTGAGGAGTTGGAAAACATCCTGGCGAGCGACCTGAAGGATTACGTGATCCTGATCGACGACGCGCGCTTTTTTGGCACGTTGCCCGATTACCCGACGCTGGAGGCAATCGAGAAGCAGATCAAACACTTCAACAAGCCGCTCGTGCTGACCCTGCACAATGACATCCTGCGGATCCATCCCCGGCAGGAACCGAACCCCATTTACCTGAAGGCTTGACCATGGCTGATCCCAAAAGCTCCAAAGGCCGCGGCTGTTTCTTTTACGGTTGTCTGACGGTGCTCGTCCTTTTTCTGGCGGGCGCCATCACCACGTATTTTCTCGGGCGCTACGCGTACCAGACGGTTTTCAGTTACACGAGCGCCACCCAGGTCGCGCTGCCGAAGGTGGAGCTGCCCGCCGAAAAACTCGCCGAGTTGCAGCAGCGGGTCGCGCGTTTCGGTGACGCTCTCAAAGATCAGAAAACGAGCCAGACGCTTAGTCTCACGGCGGACGAGTTGAATGCCCTGATCGCCAATGACCCGGGGTTCAAGGATTTCAAGGACAAGTTCCATGTCGCGGTGGACGGGAACAAGATCAAAGGAAATCTCAGCCTGCCGATAAAAGGTGTGGGCTGGGGTCTGGATGGCCGCTACCTGAACGGCGCGGCGACATTCAAAGTCGCCTTGGCCAACGGCGAGTTGATCGTAAACCTCGAGGCGCTGGAAGCGAACGGCCTGCCGATGTGGGAAAGTATTATGACGAAGTTGCGGCAGAAAAACCTGGCGCAAGACGCGATGCGAAATCCGCAGACGGCCGAGGCGATCCAGAAATTTGAGAGTCTGGAAGTGAAAGACGGCAAAATCACCATCAAGACGAAAGCGAAGGAATAAGGGCGTGCGCGAACTGCCCCGCTGAACTGGAGCGGAGCGCGAGTTGTCCCAACTCGCAGCGCGTGCGAATGACTCCCCGGTTTGGGTGTTCTTCGCGCGTCCACATGCAAGTTCGTCGCCGCTGCGGTTTGGGACAAACCGCGGTCCAAGAAATGGATCGGAGCTGCGCCCGCCGTCACAGGAGCAGCTTGTAGCCCACGCCGTGGACGGTGATCAAATGCTTGGGTTCGCCGTCCTGGTCACCGAGTTTTTTCCGCAATTGCACCACGACCTGATCAAGCGTGCGCGTGGTGCCGTAGTAGTTGTAGCCCCAAACGTCATTGAGGAGGCGATCGCGCGACAGCACTTCACCGGGATGCGCGTGGAAGGCTTGCAGCAGCTTCAGCTCCTTGGCCGTGAGTTCCTCCACCACCTTGCCGCGCCGCAGTTGAAATTTTTTTGGGTCAATCGTCGCGGAACCGATTTGGAACGCGGCCCCGTGGTCGCCGGTGGCACCGGGAGATTGACTCCGCCGCAGCAACGCGTGGATGCGCGCGAGCAGTTCACGCACGCCGAATGGCTTGGTCACGTAGTCGTCCGCGCCGAGATCAAGGCCGACGACCTTCTCAATTTCCTGTCCCTTCGCGGTGAGCATGAGGATGAGGGTGGCGGACTTTTTCGCTCGGAGTTGCCGGCAGATGTCATAGCCGCTCAAGCCGGGCAGCATCACATCGAGCACGATGAGACTGGGCTGCTCTTTGTGGACGGCGGCGATCGCGAGGTCCCCGCGATTGCAGACGGCGAGGTCGAAGCCCTCGCTCTTCAGCACTTCCTCCAGCCCCAGCAAAATATGCGGGTCATCTTCGACCACCAGGATTTTAGTTTTCATTTTTCGCCTGCAGTGGCAGCCGCAACGTGAAGCAACTTCCGCCGCCCTCGCGCGGTGCGTAAGCCACCTCGCCGCCGTGGGCGCGCGCAATCTGCCGCGCCAGCGTCAGCCCCAGGCCGGAGCCCTGGATGCCGCTGCTCAAGGAATCGTGCGCCCGATAAAACTGCTCGAAAATCTTTTCCTCGCAGCCGCGGGGAACGCCGAGGCCGCGATCCAATACGCTCACCTCGAGGAATGGCAGCGGTTCGCTCCGCCGCTGGAGCCGTAAAGTGATTTCCTTCGGGCCAATCGTCGAATATTTCTCCGCGTTGGAAATCAGGTTTACCAGCACTTGCGCCAGCGCGTCGCGGTCGCCTTGAAGCACCATGGGGGCGTCGGGGATCTCACAGTCCAGGGTGAAGCCATTCGTTTCGAGGTGGGGCCGGTACGTGTCCGCCGTCTCGCGCGCGACCGCCGCCAGGTCGCACGGCTCGAAGTGGTATTTCTTTTCGCCGCGGTCCATCCGGGAAAAATCGAGCACGTTATTGATCAGTCGCGTCAGCCGCGCCGTCTCCGCCGAGATGATCTGGAGATACGAACGCCGTTTCGATTCATCCGTCACGCGCCCTTCGGCCAGCAGCTCGGAAAACATGCGGATCGAAGTGAGCGGCGTTTTTAATTCATGCGAAACGTTGCTGACAAAATCAGTTTTCTGTCGCGCGAGGGTCAACTGCCGGCGCAGGTCGTTCACGATCAGCCAGCCCCCAAAGCCGATGGCCAGGACGAGCAACGTGACCAGCAGGCCAATCGTCGTTTTCAGCGAGCGCGCCGCCTGCGTGAGTTTGGCCGGATCGAGCAAATACACCGCCATTTCCCAATGGGGCAGCGCCTCGCCGACTTCCGTCGCGACGAATGGGCGCCGCCAATTTGTTTGGAAATCCGTCCGGGAAATCGCCACGGGCCGGGCCGTGTCATCG
>JAYUBJ010000664.1:0-3246 GCA_043740915.1 Verrucomicrobiota bacterium | reverse complement strand
CTTCCGGAAACGCCTTGGCGAGTTCCTGCACGCGATCCGTCCCCCGCAAGCAAATGCAAACTTCTTCGACCGGTGCAAAATTCTCCTTAACCAAAGGCCGCAACGTTTCGCCAAAATCCGCCAAGGTCAAGTTGCCATACCCGGTGGCCAGCGCCGTCAGCAGGACCTTCTTCGCCTGATACTTCCCCGCCGCCATTTGGAGCGAGGCGCGTACGACTTGCTGCACCATCGGCGGAGTCGATTGGTAAAACCCATCCACGGAGACAGCGTGAAGCACGGCTTTGTGCGGAATACCCTCGCCGGCATACGGAATCACCTCACCTTGCTGGACGAGTTGCAACTTGTGATCGTAAAGATAATCATGCAACGCCCGTTGCATGTCCGGACCGTAGCGCGCCAGCAGATCGCCACTCACGCCGCCGGACAAATTGAGCCCCACGTTCGCCGAAACCACCAGGACGTCCGCGGACTCGTCCAGAATATTGCCCGCTTTGATCGTCCATTTCATGCGTTGAATGTGTTGGGTCGCGACAGTTGACCGTGCGTCGCCTATTTATAGTCGGGCAACGCGAAAGGTAAAGCCTGCACGCAAGTGTCTACAGACCAAATGACACATGCTTCGTTTCCAGGAACGCCTCCAGGCCTTCGCTGCCCAGCTCGCGGCCCCAGCCGCTTTGCTTCACGCCGCCAAAGGGCGCGTTGCTCGTCGTCGGCACGCCGTCGTTGATCCCAATCATTCCCGCTTCCAACGCCTCCATCAGACGGAAGGTGCGGTTCAGGTCGCGCGTGAAAACATAGGCGGCCAGGCCATACACCGAGTCATTCGCCCGACGCACGGCTTCATCCTCGGTCTCGAAGATATTCACATAAGCGACCGGCGCAAAGGTCTCGTCGCACATGCCAAAGCTGTCGGACGGCACGTCGGTCAACACCGTCGGGGCGAGAAAGAATCCACTCGTGTTCACGACGCGCCGGCCGCCACAGAGGAGTTTTGCGCCTTTGGCCTTGGCGTCGGCGATGTGGGCGAGCGCCTTCTCGAGTGCCGCCTGGTTCATCATTGCGCCGATGTCCACGCCCGGTTTCAGGCCGTTGCCCACCTTGAGCGCTTTCACGCGCTTGACGAGGGCCGGGATGAACTTCGCCGCGATGCCGCGCTGCACGTAGATTCGGTTTGCCGCGATGCACGACTGACCGGTGTTGCGGAATTTCGCAATCATCGTTTGTTCGAGCGCGAGGTCAAAGTCCGCGTCGTCGAAAATCAGCGCCGGCGAATGGCCACCGAGTTCGAGCGAGAGCGGTTTCACACCCGCCGCCGCGCCGACGATGAGTTTGCGGCCCACCTCGGTCGAGCCGGTGAAAGTGATTTTGCGGCAGAGTGGGTTGTCGAGAAACTCCTGCGCGATGTCCGCCGCCGGCCCGATGACCAGTTGAAACACGCCCTTGGGCAATCCCGCCGCGTGGACGCACTCGGCGAACAGCGCGGCGCACAGCGGTGTGGCGCTGGCCGGCTTCAGAATCACGGTGCAACCCACGGCGAGCGCGGGTGCGATCTTGCGCACCGCGAGCACGAGCGGAAAATTCCAGGGACTGATGGCCGCGACCACGCCCAGCGGCGACTTTATGACGAGGTGGCGTTTGCCATCGGCCTGGGGCGGAATGATGCGTCCGTAAGCGCGCCGCGCCTCCTCGGCAAACCAGCGCAAATGGTCCATCGTCATGGCGACTTCGCCCTGGCTCTGTGCGAGCGGCTTGCCGTTTTCGAGCGTGATGGTGCGGGCGATTTCGCCTTTTCGACGCTCGACTTCGGCCGCGATTTTCAAAAGGAAATCCCCGCGCGTCCGGGCGGCGACCTTGCGCCACGCCGCGAACGCGGCGTGCGCATCGGCCAGTGCCTGGGCGACGGACGCACGTCCGCACACGGACATGTGCGCGAAGACTTCACCGGTGGCGGGGTTGATGACGGGAATGGAGTGCTTGGTGGCGACGAACTCGCCGTTGAGGTAGAGGGGTTGGATTTTCATAAATAAACGCTGGCACCTACTCTTCGGGAAAGGCGACGTCGAAATCAAAGACTCCGACGAAATTATCATGCGAGTCTTCGGGGCGTTTTGTGAGGACTCCCGCCTCGATTAGTCGAAATACCACGTCGCCGATATGTTCGATCCGCGTAATGTTCCAAGATTTCAGTTTGGACTTGGCGCCCTTGCCGAAATGTTGAATGGCAACCGCTCCGAATGCTACCAAAAACTCGAACGCCGAAACGTGTTTCGTGCTCGCCCCGTCCTTGCTCGTCTGCGCGTCCGTCAAAGCCGTGAAAATCATCTCGAAAGCTTCCAATGGATAGGGGCTGCTTCTCGCGAATCGTTCATATCGTGCCAGTCTTTTGCTGTGAATCGACCTAATGAACTGCTCGAGTAAAACGGAGGGTTCAGCGCCAAATTGGGAATTAGCTAAATCCTCATTGTGAGTCGAACCCATGAACTGATCGAGTGAACTGCGGGGTTCAACGCCAAGCCGTGGTTTGGCGCAATCCTCACACAGATGCACTCGTTCCAGACCATCGCCGATGCAGGTTGTGAAATGCACTTTGGCTGCGTTTGCTTTGCATTGGTCGCACAACATGAGATCAGATCTCCACCGTTGTTGTTTGCCTAATTGAACCCACCTCCGCTTTGCGAATGCTCGTCGCATCCACGCAGTCGGGCACATTGGTCAACGGAGGATAGCCGTCGAGCGCGGCGTCGAGGATATCTTCCATGCCTTCGGCAAGGTCGAGGGAGACTTTGGTATCAACTGCGATGAGCGCGTTTTGCCGGCTTGCGGTCCCCATAAATGATTTGCAGGCCGCGCGCCATCAGCCGCTGGCGTTCCTCATCCGACACTGCGCTCATGCGGGAACGATACTTGGCAACCATCTTCGTGCCCGTGCTGGGTTCTTCCAACTTTGGCGGAGAGGAATTGACCCGCGACTTGGCCTGCATCGCAGCAAGCTGCCATTACGAATGTGAAACGTCAACCGCCACCGCCATGGTGCCACCGCCAGAGCCAACCGGGAACGGGCGCACCCCGACCCTGCCCCCGTAGCGCAGGCGTCCTCGCCTGAGAGTTCTGGCTGCGTCTCGCGGCCAGAACCGATCCACGGGGCGTGGACGCCCCGCGAACTCGCAGCCGAGGACGGCTGCGCTACGCGCGCCAGGGGCAGTGCGCTAATGCGCTCGCAGCGAGCCATCCACAACGTCGGGCATA
>JAYUBJ010000663.1:0-3250 GCA_043740915.1 Verrucomicrobiota bacterium | reverse complement strand
GAAACCCGTGGTTGCCGGGTTTCGGAATTTCGCCCCGCGAGGGGCGGACGCATGGTGCGCGCCGGTGAAAAATACCTCCTTGGTTCGACGTGAATGGTTGTCCGTACGCCCCTCCGGGGCGCGGGTCATTGCAAACAGGATCCACGGGTTCACTCTGTTCACCCGTGGCTACCTTTGCCCGCTCCTGCGGAGCGCCCAATTGCCATAGGCACCGCCCCATTTCGTCGCGGGCGTGCATGTCCGATGTTCTCAACGCTCCCGCCTTGGAATTTATTGCTGACATTTCCCGGGAAATCCTTAAACAGTTTACCCCGTGAACCAGACCACCCGCTATCTCCAATCGGTCAATGAGGACAAGGACATCGAAATCGGCTCGCTGGTCAATTACCTGATCTACGACGCCATCAAGGTCGGCGCGAGCGACATCCACATCGAGCCGTGGGAAAGCACGCTCGTGGTGCGGGTCCGCTTGAGCGGCGTGCTCACCGAGTTGGTGCATCTGCCGCTCGATCTTGCGGAAAAAATCGCCGGCCGTTTCAAGGTCATGGCCGACCTCGACATTTCCGAGCGCCGCCTGCCGCAGGAAGGCCGCGCCTCTGCCAATCCCGAACTGGGCGGCGTGGAATTGCGCGTCTCCATTTTCCCCACCGTGCGGGGCGAGAAAATCGTCATTCGACTTTTCGATCCCAGCAACCGCAGTTTCGATCTCGCGACGCTGGGTTTTGAGGATGAACTGCTGAAAACGTATCTGCACCTGCTCACGCGCCCGAGCGGACTTATCCTGCTGACCGGCCCGACGGGTTCCGGCAAGACGACCGCCATTTACGCGTCGCTCTATTATCTCGTGCAGCGCGCCGGCCCGGCGATCAGCATCAGCACGGTGGAAGATCCGGTGGAATTTCCCCTGAGCATGGTCAGCCAGGCCCAGGTCAGCGTCGCGCATGAGTTCACGTATCCGCGCGCCTTGCGCTCGCTCATGCGTCAGGACCCGGAAGTCATCATGATCGGCGAAATCCGCGACCCGGAGACCGCCGCCATCGCCGTGCAGGCGGGTCTGACGGGGCATCTGGTCATCAGTACCATTCACAGCGGTTCCACCGCCGGCGTTTTCGCCCGGCTTATCAACATGGAGATCGAGCCGTTTCTGCTCGCCTCCAGCATCGTCGGCGTGCTCGGCGTGCGGCTGATCCGCAAGAATTGCAAACACTGCGCGCAACCCTACCAGCCCGAAGTAGGCAGCCTGCGCCTGCTCCCGCCGGAGGTGATCGAGGCCGCGCAGTTCCGCAAGGGCACGGGCTGCAAGGAATGCGCGGAGACCGGGTTCGCCGGCCGCACGGCCCTCACGGAACTGCTGGTCACCGACGAAATCTTCCGCGATGCCGTGCTGCAAAAGAAACCCACGCGGGCATTGCAGGAAGTGGCCATCAAGCAAGGCATGCAAACGCTGTGGCAAGCCGGCTTGAAGCGGGCGATCACCGGCCAATCGACCCTCGAGGAAGTCCTGCGCGTCGTCTCCGCCGAACAGATGTAGCCGCTTCCCGTCGTTGCTTGCTGTAGCCGCATGCCTTCAGGCTGCGTCCCCATGGATGCGACGGCTGGACACGCTTTGTCTTTTCGCACATGCGCGCAACCTGAAGGTTGCGGCTACAGATTTTCTTTCCGACTTTTGGATAATTCCCAGTTTTCCTTGGGCAATTCCTCACTGGCTGGTAAGAAGCGTCTGTGTTTTTGAACTCGATCCTCGGCGGGCTTGCCGGCGCCAGCCTCGGCATCACGCTCTGGCAATGGCTGGTGGCGCGGCGCTTTCCCCTGCACCAACGCGAAAGCGACACCCGCTTCGCACCGGCGGTCACCCTGCTCAAACCTTTGAAGGGCTGCAATGCCGAAACCCGACGCTGTTTGCAAAGCTGGTTCGAGCAAGCCTACGCCGGCCCGATGCAAATCCTGTTCGGCGTTGCGTCCGCTGATGATCCGGTGTGCGCGGTGGTGCGGGAGTTGATCACGGCGCATCCGCAGTGCGACGTGCAATTGCTCATCTGCGCCGAATCACTCGGCGCGAACGCCAAAGTCTCCACGCTCGTCCAACTCGAACGGCAGGTGAAACACGAACTGATCCTCATCAGCGACGCGGATGTGCGCGTGCCGCCGGATTTTCTGGCGAACGTCGTTGCGCCGCTGCGCGATCCCGGAGTGGGCGCGGCGTTCAGTTTTTACCGGTTGGCCAACCCGTCGAATCTGGCGATGCGCTGGGAAGCGATCGCCACCAACGCGGATTTCTGGAGCCAGGTGCTGATGGGGCATAGCTTGAAGCCGTTGGATTATGTCCTCGGCGCCGTGATGGTGACGCGCCGGCAGCGGCTGAATGAATTTGGCGGGTTCAGCGCGCTTGTCGATTATCTTGCCGACGATTACCAACTGGGCCACCAAATCGCGCGGCGCGGACACCGGATCGCCATTTGCCCGGTGGTGGTCGAATGTTGGGACCCGCCGATGAGCGGGCGCGAGGTGTGGGCGCATCAATTGCGCTGGGCACGCACCATACGCGTCTGCCAACCCCTGCCCTACTTTTGCAGCCTCATCAGCAACGCCACGCTCTGGCCGCTGCTATGGTTCGCCGTCGCGCCCTCCGCACTGACGCTCGTGGCGGCCTGTGTCTGTCTGTCCTTCCGCATGTTCACGGCCGTTTCCCTGCAAACCCGGCTCACGCAAACGCGCGGACATGGCTTCGACGACTGGCTGGCGCCCGTGAAAGATTTGTTGCAAGTCGCGATCTGGGCGCTCGCCTTCCTCGGCAACCACGTGGAATGGCGCGGCCAGCGTTACCGCGTGGTGCGGGATGGGAAATTGGTCAAAGAATAACTACCCTCACTTTGACTACTCTAACTTTGTGGATGGGGCGCTTAAAAACTCCGCTGACCTCTTTTCTTTGTAGGAGACGAGGTGACAAGTCTCCAGTCGCTTCGGTTTCTGAAGGGTAAATTAGAGACTCCTCAAGTCGTCTCCAGTACTTTCAACGGGCTGTTAAAGACGCGGTTACTTCACCGCCGAATAGTCCGTGGCCTTCATGAAGACGGACTGCACGCCGTCTTTCGTAGTGAGCGAACCGCCGGCTTTTTCCTCGGAGGCCTTGTGCGCCGCGGTCCAAGCCGGGTCCTGACGGAAGGAATCAAACGAGGCTTTCGCGGCGTCCGTGCTCTTGTGCGCGAGGATGTAAATGAGCGTGTCCCCCGCACCCTTCTGACCATTCATC
>JAYUBJ010000662.1:0-3252 GCA_043740915.1 Verrucomicrobiota bacterium | reverse complement strand
GGGATACGGACATCTTCGGCGGCACGCTGTATATTCGCAACAAGCCGCTGTGCCCGATCGGTGGCAATTACTCGCTGCTCGCGGTCAGTGTCGCCCCGACCTGCGACAAGTCGGTCAGCCCCGACTTTCACACGCTGTAATCGGCGTTTCAATTGCCTCGGACTGATCGACAAACGGTCCTGACGAAATTGACACAATGAAAACGCAACCCTCTCGCAAATCTGGCTTCACGCTCGTGGAAATCATGATCGTGGTGGCCATCATCGGTCTGTTGGCTGCGATCGCGATTCCTAACTTCGTGAAAGCCCGCGCCACGGCGCAGAAGAACTCCTGCATTGCCAACCTCAAGCAGATTGATGGGGCCAAGCAGCAGTGGGCCGTGGAAATGAAGCAGGCGGCGACGGCGACGCCAGCGGACACCGACATCTACGGCGCCTCCCTGTATATTCGCAGCCTGCCGCTCTGCCCGATTGGCGGCACCTACTCGCTCAATGCGGTTAGCGTTAGCCCGGTCTGTTCCGCCAGCGTTTCACCCGACTTTCATACGCTTTAAGTTCGGCGTTTGAATCGGGGTTCGCAATACTCAAAAGCTTGGAAGCCATCTTCCAAGCTTTTTCTTTTCTGCGAGGCTGACGCAACCGATCGCCCGGATTGTAGGGCGGTCGTCCGATGTTCGCCCCGCAACCTCGCCCTCCGAATGCCGGCAGTTGGTACCGATAAAAACTCGTGGCGCGGGCATTGTCGAAGTCGTGCTTGGCCAGCTTCCACCAGTCGTCGATCGCGCCGCCCGCCTTCCACGGCGTGAGCGGGTTGATGCCGGGCAAATAGCTGTTCCGCCAAAGACTCGCGAGGTTCAGGCCGTGGCCTTGGTCAGTCTCGACGTAGCCCGGCAGGATCTCGAACGGCCAGAGATGATCGTGGGTGTCAATCGCCGGCACGGAAGCGAACAGTGAAATGAACAGAAGCAAAGACGTGAATTTCATAACAGGCCTTTCGTTTTGGAAAACGGGTTGGTTGGCTGATTACAGTTTCGCGCGCCGGTATTCGAGAGAATTCAACCGTGGCAAATAAAATTGGTTCGGAATTCCGAAATTGAAACCGCGGATGACGCGGAATACACGGATAAAGAAGAACTGGGAAATCAACTACTTCGTTTCGAGGCTTCGGCCGTTCTCGCTCACGCCCTCGCTGTCGAAGCACCGTGCGCTCGAGTGCCGCGCCTGGCTCGGCGCGCCCGCCCCCTGGACTGCGGTTTGTCCCTAAACCGCAGCGCGTCGCGAGCGAATTTGCGTCGAGATTTACCCGGGCTGCCTTGGTTCCGCCACGCGCTGCGAGTTGGGACAACTCGCGGTCCGGTTCAGCCGTGCCCTTCGTGGCTTTTCACAAATCTTGGAATCTCTTGGACTCCCTTGCAAAAAACTGGGATGCGCCCTGCCGGATCGCACTGGTGAAGCCAATCTTGACACTGAGGCGACGTTCGCAGGAAACTCGCAACACTTTCCTATGAACGCACGTTCTTCCTGCCGTTTGATTTTGCTCACCGTGGTCATTTTCGCGTCGGCAACGGCGTCGGAAGCCGCACCCTCGCGGACCCGCCCAATCGGCGTCGCGAAGGTGGACATCACGCCGGACTATCCAATTCGCCTCAGCGGCTACGGATTTCGGCGGCTGGAATCGGCGGGGATCGAGCAGCGCATCTGGGCCAAGGGGCTGGCCTTCGGCAGCGATGTCGAAGGCGCGGCGGTCTTGATCACGGTGGACAACTGCGGTGTGTCCGGTGAAATCCGCGAGGAGGTGGCGCGGCGTCTTGCCCGGAAGGCCCGTTTGAAAAACGAGCGGCTGGCGATCAGTTCGTCGCACACCCATTCCGCGCCGTGTTTGAGGGGGATTCTGCCGAACCTGTTCAGCCAGGACATTCCGCCGGAGCATCAGGAAAAAATTGACCGTTACACGAGGGAACTTACGGACAAACTCGAGCAGGTCGCGCTGGCGGCACTGGCGGACCGCCGTCCGGGACGGCTGGCTTGGACGCAAGGCAAGGTCGGCTTCGCCGCCAACCGCCGCACCCCCGGTGGCCCGGTCGATCACGATCTGCCGATCCTTTGTATCACCGATCCCGCCGGTAAAGTGCGCGCCGTGCTCGCGAATTATGCCTGCCATTGCACGACGGTCAGCTCAAACCGGGTCTGTGGTGACTGGGCGGGCTACGCGCAGGCGGCCCTCGAACGGGATCATCCGGGCGCGATAGCCCTCGTGGCAATTGGCTGCGGCGCGGACGCGAATCCCACTCCGCGCAACACGTATGAAAACGCGCGCCAGCACGGCGAGACTATCGCCACCGAAATCAAGCGCCTACTTTCGCAGCCGCTGGTATCGCTTACCGGAAAAATAGCCTGCCACACGCAACCGCTTCTGCTGCCCTTCGACACCCTGCCCACGCGCGCTGAATGGGAAGAAAAGGCGCGCGATAAGAGCGCGCCGATCGCCTATCACGCCAAAAGAAATCTCGCCAAACTGGATCGCGGCGAAACGATGCCCACCGAGCTGCCTTACCTCGTGCAGACTTGGAATCTCGGTGAGGAACTGGCGATGGTTTTCCTGCCCGGTGAAGTCGTGGTTGATTATTCGCTGCGGCTGAAGCGCGAATTTGATCCCGCGCGCATTTGGGTGAACGCCTACGCGAATGACGTGCCGTGTTACATTCCTTCAAGGCGCATTCTAAAAGAGGGCGGCTACGAAGGCGGCGCGGCCATGGTCTATTATGACCGTCCCACGCGCTTCGCCCCGGCGGTGGAGGATTTGATCATCAGCGCCGTGCATACCCTGTTGCCGAAACAGTTTTTGGCGAAAGCCGGTCAAACAGATTTCCCGCCGCCGAGGTCCCCTCAAGAATCGCTCGCGGCCATGCGCACCAAACCGGAATTCACCATCGAACTCGCCGCCGCCGAGCCGTTGATCGTCGATCCGGTGGCCATCGATTGGGGCGCGGACGGAAAACTCTGGGTTGTCGAGATGCGTGATTATCCCACGGGCATGGATGGCAATTGGAAGCCCGGCGGGCGCGTCAAGTTTCTCACCGCCTCGCGCGGCGATGGCAAGTATGACCGCGCCACCGTGTTTCTCGACAACCTCCCCTTCCCCACCGGAATCATGGCGTGGAAAAATGGGGTGTTGATCTGCGCCGCACCGGACATTATTTACGCCGAGGACACCGACGGCGACGGCAAGGCGGACGTGGTGAAGAAATTGTTC
>JAYUBJ010000661.1:0-3270 GCA_043740915.1 Verrucomicrobiota bacterium | reverse complement strand
ACCCTGAGCTTGACGCTCACGTACTCCGGCATACAGTAGCCGAAATGAACACGACGGAACACCAATTCTCCGTCAACTGCGGCGCTCCAAATGCGGATTTCCATCCAATGTTTGTTTAGCTTTCTCGCATGACCACTCTCTCTTTCATTCATCGGGGATGGCTTGTCCTCGCCCTGCTCGTTTCGACCGCCACTGGAATTCGCGCGGAAGCTCCGCGGGCATTGCCCGCCGGCCAGCTCCCCAAAGACGCGCGTCTTCAGCCGTTGAAGGATCTCAACGGATATTTTCCCTTCACCCCGCCGACCTCGAAGGCCGATTGGGACAAACGTGCCGAACGGGTGCGGCGGCAGATCCTCGTTTCCCAGGGGCTGTGGCCGATGCCGACGAAGACGCCGCTCAATGCGGTGGTTCACGGAAAAATCGACCGTGACGAATACTCCGTGGAGAAAGTTTATTTCGAAAGTGCGCCCGGTTTTTTCGTCACCGGCAATCTCTACCGGCCCAGGAACGTCAAGGGCAAAGTGCCGGCGGTGCTGTTCGCCCACGGTCATTGGAAGGACGCGCGCCTGTCGGAATCGGGTGAGGGGGAACTCCTCAACGAGATTGCCACGGGCCAGGAGCGCTTCGAGGAAGGCGGCCGGAGCAAGTTTCAATCGATGTGCGTGCAACTCGCCCGCATGGGTTGCGTGGTGTGGCAATGGGACATGTTGAGCGACTCCGATTCCAAACAGTTTTCCACCCAGCTCGTGCATGGCTTCGCCAAGCAACGGCCGGAAATGAACACGACCGAGAACTGGGGCCTCTACAGTCCGCAGGCGGAGACGCATTTGCAAAGCATCATGGGACTGCAGACGCTGAACGCGATCCGGTCCCTCGACTTTGTGTTGAGCCTGCCCGAGGTGGATGCTGAACGCATCGCGGTGACGGGTGCGAGCGGCGGCGGCACGCAGACGTTTATGCTCAGCGCCATTGATCCGCGGGTGAAACTTTCCTTTCCCGCCGTGATGGTGAGCACCGCGATGCAGGGCGGTTGCACCTGCGAGAACGCCAGCCTGCTGCGGGTGAACACCGGTAACATCGAGTTTGCCGGCCTTTTCGCGCCCAAGCCGCTCGGCATGACCACGGCGAACGATTGGACGAAGGAGATGTCCTCGAAAGGGTTTCCCGAACTGAAGCAGCTCTACGCTTTTCTCGGCGCGCCGGACAATGTGATGCTCCATCGCGGCGAACATTTCCCGCACAATTACAACGCGGTCTCACGCTCGGCCTTTTACACCTGGGTCAATAAAAACTTCAAACTCGGCTTCAAGGAACCCGTCGTGGAACGCGATTATCCGCGCCTGGCGAAGGAGCAACTCACCGTCTGGGACACGCAACATCCCGCGCCCAAGGCCGACGACGCGGATTTCGAGCGCAAGCTGCTGCGCGGGTTGCACGACGACGCCCAGATGCAACTGGCCCAGACGGCGCAGTCGTCCGAGAGCTTCCGGGACATGGTGGGCGGGGCGCTCGACATCGTGCTTGACGGCGGCCTGGCGGAGGCGGGGGAGATCGAATGGAACCTGGCGAACAAGGTGGACCAGGGCAAGTGGTTGTTGATGGCGGGGTTGCTGCACAACAAAACTTATCAGGAAGCATTGCCGGCCGTGTTTTGTTATCCCAAACAATGGAATGGAAAAACCGTGGTGTGGCTCGGCGCCGACGGCAAGGCCGCGTTGTTCAATCCTGATGGTTCGCTCAAGGCTGAGGTGCAAAAGCTCGTGGACTCTGGGGCGACGGTGGCCGGGGTGGACCTGCTCTACCAAGGCGAATTTCTTGCCGACGGCCAGCCTTTCACCAAAACGCCGATAGTGGCGAACACGCGTGAAGCCGCCGCGTACACCTTTGGTTACAATCACAGCGTCTTCGTGCAGCGGGTGCACGATGTAATGAGTGTGGTGAAATACATCAAATCCAATGAGCGACCGACGAAGGAGTTGACCGTGGTGGGCCTCGATGGTGCGGGGGCGTGGGTGGCCGCCGCGCGTGCCCAGTGCGGTGCGGCCATTGATCGCACGGTGATCGACACGCAGGGTTTTCGTTTTGGAAATGTGCTCGACCTGCGCAGCCCCGACTTCCTTCCGGGTGGCGCCAAGTATGGTGACCTTCCGGGAATGCTGGCGATGGGTGCGCCTGGTAAACTCTGGGTGGCGGGCGAGGGGACGGCCAGCGCCGGCATTCTGCAAAGGATCTACCAGAGTGCGAACAGTGCGGCGCGCCTGACGGTGTTCAATGGCACCGGCGCCGCGGCCACGAAAGCCGCGGGGGATTTTGTCACGAGCGCCAAGGATTGAGCGGAGTTTGTGAAACGGAAGTAATACAGGTGGCGGGTTGGTCGAAGAGGTTGAAGCCGGATTAGTCCGAACTTCGATGTCAACGTAGAAATGAACATGGACGAGTTCGTCAACTACCAAAAGCGGGGTATCGATCTGCCTGCTGGTTGCAAGGATCTCATCGACGTTTTGCGGTCTGGTAATTTCTGGTGGGTGCCGGTGCCGGACGCGGGTTTTGCACAAATCGAGCGTTACATTTCCCAGTTGTTGCAGTGCGAATCCAAACCCGGCTCTGTCTGCATCTGGTTTCGGGACTTTCGGAACCATGTGAACTTATCCTTCAAGGACGGGGCACTCTTGATGGTCGTACTCGTGCAGACTGCCGATACTGTTCGAGAACAAGCAGCGCTCAAGCTGTTCCGTGAGGCCGGCATCCAACCGCTTCGCGTCGGTGATTTCCAAGCTGACGGAATCCCATGCCAAGTTCTGAGCTACCCCCTTCCAGGCATAGTGGCAGAAGCCGCACAATTGACATCCGAGTTTCTCCGCAAGGTGTTCGGGCTGGGCGAGGATGCGACGCTGGTTTTTCTCTATTATGAACCGGACCCCGCCAAACAAAGCAAATGTATCTAACCCCCTCGATTGCGTCTCGATTCCAGGCCGGAAGTATTGATGTCCGTATGGCGATCGATTTTGGTGTTACTTGAAATGTGACCCGACCCAACCAGTGCGCTGCTTCTATTCCGGGCGGCAAGGATTCCCGATGCAACAGGATCTCAAACCGCCTCAAGGGGCGCATCTCACTTTTTGCAACCCATGCTCGGAACGGTGGTCGGCGAGCCGGCGCTGGTAATGGCACGGGCGTCCCGCCCAATACTGTCAGTTTAGATAAACATGACGGTGGTCTGCCGGATTCTTGTCGTCGCTTTGGTTGCGCGTTTCCTCACCGGAAACTTGG
>JAYUBJ010000660.1:0-10567 GCA_043740915.1 Verrucomicrobiota bacterium | reverse complement strand
CGAGCAAGGCATCAAAGCACCCCGCGCCGACACCGAACAATGCCTCGTGCGCAAACCGCAGTTTCGATTTTGCGATGCGCTTGAAATCCACGAGCTTCTTGATCGCCGCGTAATGCGCCGGGCGAAGGTCTTTCACCAAAATTTGCCGCGCTTTCACGGCGTCGTCGAACCTCGCCGCACGCGCGGGATTCTTGTCCAACAATGCTTCGACCGCCTGGCAGGTGGCCGGCTCGGACGGTCCGCCATAGTGCGACTTGAGCTTGTAGCCATTGAACGCGGGCGGGTTGTGGCTCGCGGTGATCATCACGCCGCCGATGGCGCGCTGCTGTTTCACGGCGAGCGAGACGGCGGGTGTCGGCGTCGGTTCCGACGTGAGCACGACCGCGAATCCGTTCCCCGCGAAAATCTCCGCCGCGCGCCGCGCAAACTCGTCTGAGAGAAACCGCCGGTCATAGCCAACGATCACTTTGCGCTCGCAGCCAGTGAGTTCCGAGTTCCGAGTTCCGAGCTCCGCGTTCCAATGGTCCGCCGTGGCCTGCGTGACGCGGTCCAGGTTTGCGAAGGTAAAATCCTCCGCGATCACCGCGCGCCAGCCGTCCGTGCCGAATTTGATCTGGGTCATAATTGAGGACACCCCGAGAAGGCTTACAAATCCAGCTTGACCAGCAATTCGTCCACCGTCAGCCGATGGTGTGCGGCGATGCGCTTGAGAATTCCATGCAACAGGCCAGGTTTGATGGAGCTATGATTCGGAATGGTCTCGTGATTTTGGCCGGCTTGCAGCGTGGTGACGCGGATGTGGGAACCCTTTTGCCGGGTGGGTGCATAACCGAGCGGGCGCAACGCGCGTACCAAGTCCTGCCCGGAAATGGAGCGAGGTAACTTCACCGCGCCAGAACTTCATCCCGAACAAAATGCAGGCGGATGATCTTGGGCGCGTCCATCGATTCGTCGAAGTGGCAATCCACCGCATCGCGCACCATTTCCCGCAATTCGTCCAACGTGTCGGCCTGGGTATGGATGCCCTGCCCCAGGGCCTGCGCAATATAGCCGCCTTCTGCTTCATCCTCGCGAACTTCAAAGATTATCTCAGTCATAACGTTATGGGCCCATTCTACGCCATTTCACCCAGAGCATCAAAGCTGAATGTTGGCACTGCCTGAATCCGCCGGGGTTTGCAAGACGCGATCCCCTCTTCGCTTAATGAATTCTACCGCTGCGCCTGGGCGTTGACCAGCTTCCGCATCTTCGTCACCGCCGCTTTCATGTTCGGTTTGCCGAACAGGCCGGTGCCACTCACGAACGTATCCGCGCCGGCGCGCGCGCAGTCGGCGGCGGTTTGAAAGTTGATGCCGCCGTCCACCTCGAGGCGATATTTCAAGCCCAGCTTTCTCCGCCACGCCGCCGCCTGCTGGATTTTGGGCAGGCATTCGGTGATGAACGGTTGTCCGCCGAAACCGGGATTGACGGTCATCACGAGCAGCAGATCGATTTGTTTGAGGAAGGGTTCCGCGTGCGACATGGCGGTCGGCGGGTTGATGGCGAGCCCGACTTTTTTGCCGAGTGAACGGATTTTCCAGATCAACGGCGTTACCTTCGCCTCCCCCAATTCCACGTGGATGATGATTTGATCCGCGCCCGCCTTGGCGAAGGATTCGAGCAGGATTTCCGGCTTCGAGCACATCAAATGCACGTCGAGAAACATTTTGGTGAGCGGGCGCAGCGTTTTCACCACGTCGGAACCAAAGGAAATATTCGGCACGAAATGGCCGTCCATTATGTCCAAGTGCAACCACTCGGCGCCGCTGCGTTCGGCGCGCTGCGCCTCGGCGGCGAACTTGCCGAAGTTGGCGGCGAGCAGCGAGGGCGCAATAATCATGGCGTGAAGATAGAGGATGGCTAATGTCGGTGGAAAGACTGAAATACTCCGATGGCGCGCCCCGTGGAAGAAGCGGCGGGCGTCCTCGCCGCGCGGAAAGCGTGCGAATGTGCGCGAACCCCCGAGAGCTTTAAACGGCGTGGTTTAGAGCGCACCGGTTTCCGCCGGGCGAGACTCCTCGGCGCTACGTCAGGCGAGGACGCCCGGCGCTACGGGTTCTCAGGCGACCGCCGGTGCGGGGGTACCCAGGCCGGGATCCAGCTTGGGCGGCATCGGTTTGGGCACTTCTGGCAGCAACGTCGCGGCTTGCGCGCCGGTGGGTGGGCCGCTCGGCGGCGGCGGCGGCGGCGGCGTGAAGGTGCCCGTGCGGATAATATCTGCGACTTGCGTGCCGTCGAGCGATTCGTACTCGAGGAGGGCGTTGGCGATGAGCTCCAGTTTGTCGCGGTTATTGTGGATGATGTCCTTGGCCACCCCGTAGCAGGTGTTGATGATGTGCTTGACCTCGGTGTCAATTTCCTGCGCGGTGAATTCGCTGTAAGACTTGCGCCGCATCATTTCCCGGCCAATGAAAAATTCGTCGTCGTCGCCATACTGGATCATGCCGAGTTTTTCGCTCATGCCGTACTGGCAGACCATGGCGCGCGCCATGTGCGTGGCTTGCTGGATGTCCCCGCCCGCGCCCGTGGAAATGTCGCCGGAAACAATTTCCTCGGCAATGCGGCCCGCCATCGACATGGAGATCACATCGAGCATTTCCTTGCGCTTGTAATTGAGCACGTCCTCCTTGGGCAGCGACATGGTCGAGCCGAGCGCGGGGCCGCGCGGGATGATCGTGACCTTGTGCAGCGGATGCGTGTGCGGCAGGATCACGTTGACCAGCGCGTGGCCGGCCTCGTGCCAGGCGGTGAGCTTCTTGTTTTCGTCGGACATCGCGAGGCTGCGGCGTTCGCGGCCCCAACGAACCTTGTCGCGCGATTCGTTAAGCTCAAACATGCCCACGTGTTTCTTGCCCGTGCGCGCCGCGAGCAGCGCGGCTTCGTTCAAAAGATTGGCCAGTTCCGCGCCGGAATAGCCGGGCGTGCCGCGGGCGATGACGGACAGATCAGCGACGGGATCCAGCTTCACGTTCTTGGCGTGAACTTTGAGGATCGCCTCGCGCCCCCGCACGTCGGGCAAATTAACCGTGATGCGCCGGTCAAATCGTCCGGGCCGCAACAGCGCAGGGTCGAGCACGTCGGCGCGGTTGGTGGCGGCGATGATGATGATGCCTTCGTGCGTATCGAAGCCGTCCATCTCGACAAGCAACGCGTTCAACGTCTGCTCGCGCTCGTCGTTGCCGCCCCCGAGGCCCACGCCGCGGCTGCGGCCCACGGCATCGATTTCATCAATGAACACCAGGCAGGGCGTGCTCTTGCGCGCCTGCTCGAACATGTCGCGCACGCGGCTGGCGCCGACGCCGACAAACATCTCGACGAAATCCGAGCCGCTGATGCTGAAAAACGCGGCGTCGGCTTCGCCGGCGATGGCCTTGGCCAGCAGGGTTTTTCCCGTGCCTGGCGCGCCGACCATCAGCACGCCCTTGGGAATGCGCCCGCCGAGTTTCTGGAACTTCTTCGGATCCTTGAGGAACTCGACGAGTTCGGACACTTCATCCTTCGCCTCCTCGATGCCCGCCACGTCCTTGAACGTGGTCTTGTTCTTGTCCTTCGCCAGCATTCGGGCCTTGCTCTTGCCAAAGCTGAGCGCGCCCTTGCCGGCCATCTTGATCTGGCGGATGAAGAAAAAATAGAAAAACCCGGCCAGCACGAAGAACGGCAGATAATTAAAGAGAAAATTGAGCAGCATCGTGTTCGGCTCCTCCGACTCGAACTTGCCGGTGGCCAGCAGTTTCTCGACGAGCTTGGGCGCCAGCGCCAGGGGCACTTTGATCTTGAACGGCAGCTCAGTTTTTTCACCGCTCTTGTCAACCTGAACGACCCCATCCTTGTCGGCCTTATAATAGATTCCGGTGATTTCCCGAAGGTCGGAGGATTGCGGGTTATAGCTGATGGTGCCGGACTTGATCAGGTCGTTGTCCACCTTCTGGATGAAGTCGCGATAGGACAATTTGGGCCGCTTGATCTCGGTGCGGTCCTTGAGCAGGATGAGCAACGGGATCGTGGCCGCGATCAGCAGCCAGATGATCCAAGGCCGGGCGGGCGACTTGAACTCGCCGTCCTTGTCGTCGCGATCACCGTTGTTTTGCTTATTATCTTCAGCCATTTGCTTTAATTTTGGCTCAGCCTATCACGCGCGCCGCCTGCCCGCAACAAGGGTTATGCCTCAGGCACCGAACCCGCTGTCGCCGCCGCCAGACGCCGCCAGCGCCATTTCACGACGCGAACGGTCGCTTTGTCGAGCTTGAACTGCTCGGAAATGCGCAGGCCCTCGACCCAAATGATCACGCCCGGCCGCCGTTCGGCAACCAGTAATTCCCGCCGTTTCTCCCGGGGAATCTTCAGGTTGGTGAACAAATCCTGCAGCTTCACGGATTGTTTCATGCCCATCGGCTGGAAGCGATCTCCCGCCCGCCAATGCCGCAAACAAACGAAGTCGCCCACCTTGTCGGCGTCAAACCATTCCCGCCCTGGTCGGGGGACAAACCGAGGAGTGCGAGCCGTCCGTGTCTCGATCTCCCAATGAAGATCCACGCCGTCAAACCGCCGCCAAACCCCGCCGGAAACCATTTCGTAAATAGTTGAATTCGAGTTAAATCCAGCTTTCTCAACCACCCCGTCCTGGCGAAAGACCCAGCCGCGCTGGTCACGGAATACCCGGCGCGTCCGACTTACGGAAACCGGCCGGTCAGGCACGGCACGCAGCCGCTCGATCAAGTCGAAATTGGTGGGGATGAGCAAATGGTTTAACTGGATGCGCAAGCATTGCCGCTGCACCGCTAGATTTAACCGCGTAAAAGGCTTGGGGCGTTTATGCTTGAGCCACTGTTCGGCCACCCGCTTCACATACCCGCTCTCCGCCTCGATGATTTCCATCGAGCGCAAGAGGACAGGCACCACGGACGGCTCATACTTCGCGGCCAACAACGGGAGCAACTCACGGCGGACTCGATTGCGCAACATGTCCAGCGAGCGATTGCTGGCGTCTTCCCGGAAGCGGATTCCGTTCTGCCGGGCGAAGGCCCGGATGTCGGCCTTCGTCTGGTCCAACAATGGTCGAACCAACTGGAGTTGCTTCGAAACCGGCGAAGGATTGGTCCATTTCATCCCGCTCAAGCCTTGGCCGCCCGCTCCGCGCAGGAGCCGGAGCAGGAACAACTCCGCCTGATCATCCGCGTGATGCGCCAGCGCGACCGTTCCAATCTTTCGCCGCTCCGCCGCGTCCCGCAAAAAGCGGTGCCGCAATCCGCGCGCCACCATCTCCAGCGAGAGCTTGCGGTTCAGCTTTTGAGCCCGGACGTCGCCGCGCTCACTGATACATTTCAAACCCAGCCGCCGCGCCGTCGTTCGAACCAGTTTCTCGTCCGCATCGCTCGCCGCACCGCGCAGTTGATGGTTGAAGTGCGCGACGCTCAACTTCCAGTCGTGCTCGGCCGCAAGCTGGTGCAGCACCTGCAGGAGCACCATCGAGTCCACGCCGCCCGAAACCGCCACCAGAATGGACTGGCCACGGCGCAAGAGCCTTCGCGTTTGGATGGAATTCTCGACGTGTTCGGGCAGGCGTTTCACCGGAAAAAGCGGATGGATCCAATCTTATTTCTTCACGCCCCAGAGGGTGGCCAGCAGCTCATACATCGCTGGATCGTGCTCCTTCAATTCGGCACGCACGAACGGGTAAAAATCGTTCGTCCCCAAAAACGCCTCGGTGCCTTCGGCGAAATATTCCTTCGCGTTGGACAGCGCGTAGGCCCGCTCCTTGCGGCCGCTGATCCGCAGCACGGATTCGTAGGACTTGAAGGCGACGGCCTTCTCGAAGCAGGCATTGATGCCGGCGTGGTCATGACCGAGCACCCGGTGGTGATAACCGTGGGCCAGTTCGTGCAGCACCATCCACGGCTGGTCAATCGTCCACGCCAGAAAGTTTTCCGCGTTCGCAATTTCCACGGCGCCGGCTTTTTTCGGGTTCATGCCATGTTCGCGCAGCCAGCCCGCGTCCGGGTGGTAGCACATGCACGGGTGCAACGGATGCGCCAGTTCCACCCAGATGGGAATCTGGCGCAGCTTCGCCAACGGTCCCGCGGGCACCACCCGGCTGACGCGAAACAGATGCTCGCCCACCACCTTCAACGTGCGCTCGGCCAGATTTTGGTGGGCGTCATCGAGCAGCGCACGATTGACCAGCACGCGCCAGCCCTCGATCTGCCTTGGTTCGTAACTTTCGACGGGATCAAAGGAGCCCGCCGGGCCGTCTGCTTTGTGATCCTCCGCCGCGGCCGCCCAGCCAACTGCCAGCCACAGTGCGATGATCCGGAGAAAGACGGATCCTGAAAGTTTCTGGTTCATGGTATTCATGGGTCAGACTTGGGTTAATTGCCGAAAATCATCGCCTGATCGCGCGCCCAGGCGGGCTTCACGGCGCTGCACCGGTTCGTAGTGTTTGGCGCAAAGCCGTCGGCGGCGGGCCTTGAAAACGCTTCCGTTCATACAGGAACCAAACCAGGAGGAGCAAGCCCACCGCCCCGCCGACAATTTTCACCGCCTGCTCGTTCGGCGGCTGCATGCCAAGGACGATGAGGAACACGCAACCCAGCACGGAAATGACCGCCAACGGGCGATACCACGCGCCGATGTGCCATGGCCCCATGCGCGTCCAGGTCTTGCCATGCGCGAAGAAACCCGCCGCGGCGGGCAAAACGTAGGAGATGTAAAGCAGGATGACACACACCGCCGCAATGGTCGTGTAGGGCACAAAAATGGTGAACACCGCCGCCGCGATGGCCGCGAACCAGACAGCCACCGAGGGCGATTTGCTGCCCGGATTCACCCGGCACAGCGCCTTCGAAAAAGGCAGCCCACCGTCGCGCGCAAAAGCGTAGGTCATGCGCGACGTGGACGTGAGGGCGGCGAGCCCGCAGAGATATTGCGCGACGACGATGAGGACGAGCAGCGTCCACGCGAACACGGCCGGCAAGGCCGCCTTCATCGTCCACGGCACCACGTTCGCGCCTTGCTCGACGCCTTCCCGCACCGAGGGCATGGCCAGCAAGATGGCGCAAATCATCACCCAGCCGAAGAGTCCGGACACCCACACCGAACGTACGATCCCTTTTGGCACGTTTAGCGCCGCACTGACGGTTTCCTCCGACGTGTGCGCCGAGGCGTCGAAGCCAGTGATGGTGTACGCCGGCAACAAAAATCCGAGCGCGAAGAGCCAGAGGAGATTGTCCTGCTTCGGAAACACCGCGTTTTCGCCAGCGGGAAGTCCGCTGAAGTTCGTGAAGGTCCACAACCGCGCCCACTCGAAATGCTTCGTCGCGAGCAGCAGCGCCAGGGTCAGCACCGTGGCAACGCCCAGGATAAGCCAACCGCTCAGATCCGTGAGGCGCGTGGTGAGATGGATGCCATAATGGTTCAACAACCCCTGCGACAGCGTCATCAGCACGATGACCGTGGTGCGCAACGCGGGCGTGTTCAGATCGGCGGACACTTCGAACGCGGCGGTGGCGAAGTCATATGTGCCCGCGTTGATGGCGGCCAGAACCGCGATGAGGCCAGCCAGATTGAACCACGCCGTGACCCAGCCGCAGGCGCGCCCTCCAAGAATACTGCCCCAGTGATAGAGTCCACCGGCCGTCGGAAACGCGCTCGCCACCTGCGCCATCGTCGCCGCGACACACAGCGAGAAAAGGCACACCAGCGGCCAGCCCAACCCAATGGTCGCGCCGCCCGCGCTGCACAGGCCGACGTGAAACGAGGTGACGCCGCCCGCCAGGATGCAAATGATGGAAAGCGAAATGGCGAAATTCGAGAACCCGCTCATCCGGCGGGAAAGCTCCTGCGTGTAGCCCATGCTTTTGAGCGTCTGCTCGTCCGCCGAAAGACCTTTGGAATCTTCCTCGTGTGGATTCATGATTTCAGATTTTCCTGGGCCTTCAAATCTGCTCGAAGTAACGGCGCTTTTCCCAATCTGTCACCGCGTCACCAAAAGCCTGCTGCTCCAGCCGCGCGTGATGCACATAAAACTCCACGACGCCATCACCGAAGGCCGTGCGGGCAAACCGGCTCCGCTCCAGCAGATCCGCCGCATCGCGCAGGCTGCCGGGCAGACGCGCGAGCTTGGGATCCACATACGCGTTCCCCTGGTACTCCGGGCCGCAATCCAGGCTCTCGCGCACGCCCGCCATTCCTGCGGCCAGCATGGCGGCAAAAGCGAGATACGGATTCGCGTCCGCGCCCGGCATGCGGTTCTCGAGGCGGAACGCCTTGCCTTCACCGACGACCCGGAAGCCGGTCGTGCGGTTGTCCACTGCCCAGGCCATGCGGGTCGGCGCCCAACTGCCGGGCTGATAACGCTTGTAGCTGTTAATGGTCGGCGCGAAAAACAGGCATAGCTCTGGCGCGTATTTCATCAGCCCGCCGAGGAATTGGCGGAATAATGCGGAGTGCGGAGTGCGAAGTGCGGAATTGCCCTTTTTCACTCCGCGTTCCGCATTCCGCATTCCGCGTTCGTCACAAAAGAGGTTCTTCCCGCCTTTCCACAAACTCAAGTGGATGTGACACGAGCTGCCCGCCTCGCCGGGCGCAAACTTCGCCATGAACGTCACCGCCTTCCCGTGCTGCTCGGCAATCTCGCGCACGCCCTGTTTGAAGAGCGCGTGGCGGTCCGCCATCGGCAGCGGCGCGCCGCACGTGAAATTGATTTCGTGCTGGCCACGGCCCCACTCGCCCTTGCTGCTCTCCACTGGCACGCGCGCCGCCGTCATGCCGTTCCGGATGGCGCGCAGCAGCGGCTCGTCGCGCGTCGGCTGCATGAGATGGTAATCAATCCGGTAATCGCTCGACGGCTGCAGGCCGCGATACCCACTCGCGTGCGCCGAGTGGTAGGTTTGGTTGAACAGGTAAAACTCCAGTTCGCTCGCGCACAAACAGGTCATCCCTTGCTTCGCCAGCAAATCGAGCTGCCGCCGCAACACGGAACGCGGGGCCTCGGCCACCAGCGAGCCATCGTCCTGGCGAAAATCTGCAAACACCAGCGCCGCGCCCGGCTGCCACGGCAGCACCCGCAACGTGTCGAGGTCGGGCCGCATCTCGAAATCGCCGAATCCCGCGGCCCAATTCGCCACCTCGAACCCGTCGAGCGGATCCATGTCCAGGTTTACCGTCAGCAAATAATTGCACCCGTGCGTCCCCTGCTTCGCGACCGAGTTCAAAAAATAGTCGGCGCGAAAGCGCTTGCCCACCAGCCGCCCAAACGGATCCGGGCAGGCGACGAGAACGGTGTCGATGGTGCCGGAGCGGACGAGGCGGCGAAGTTCGGTGAGTTTCATGAATCAGCGGTTCTGCTCCAACAGTTTGAAATACTCATCCCGTGAAATCCCAGCCGTTTTCAGATTGTTGCGAATGACAAACACGGGTACTTCACGGTACGCCGGAATCACCACGGGCCGCGCCACACCAGATTTCAAATACGAGCGATGACTGCCTTCCTGCCGATCGAATCGAAACCCGGCGGCCTTAAACACCTTCTCCATGGTGCGCCAGTCTTGCGGCGTGAAGCGCGGCATGGCGGCTCAGGCGGCGAGCAAGGCCGAGTGCTTCTCGACCCCCACCCAATCCGGACTGTTCCACTTTCCGCCACCGAAACCGTAGCCGGCATCTTCCAGCACTTCGTCCAGCGTGCCGTGTTTGCGCGCGGTTAAGAGAAACAGTTTCACCGCTTCATCCAGCGCGGCGCGTGCGGCGACGGCGGTCGCACCCGAGCTCGCCACATCCAGCGGCATAGCATGAGCCACAAACTGGCTGCCCTCTCGCCAAACCTGCACGGTGTAATCAATTTTCATGGTGTGAAGTTAGGCGCGCGGCGAGCTCAATGCGAGCGCATTGTCGCTCCAGGTTTCCAGATAGAGTTCGACAGCCTCCTGAAGGTTCTTTCGGGCGGCAACCCGCGTCTTGCCCTGCGTGGTCACGGGGAAATCCAGACAGCGTGCCACGAACCATTCGCCGTCGTTTTGAAACAATGCGTGGACGGTCTTCATGCGCGGACTCTAGTTTCACGCGCCGGCCAAAGCAAGCAGCGAACAATGTCCGCCCTTTTTGGGTGACCGTTTGTAGCAGACCGCTGACTCGAATTTTGAAATAGTTCAACTTGGGGAAAACCGAACACCCACTCCGCGTTTGAACCGAATGCAGAGGGCAGGCATGCTCACAGCATGGGAAAAGTCATCGGCAAAATGAAGCTGACCAACCACGGAGACTTGATCGCGTCTCACCGCAAACTCTCCAAGCCCAAGCCCCGCACCGTGGAGGTCGAGGCGCTCGTGGACACCGGTGCGACCGGTCTTTACCTCAAGCCCAGCGTCAGCCGTGCGCTCAGACTGGAGAAGGTTGACAGTGTTATTTCCCAAACCACGAACGGGCCGACGCAGCGTTCGGTTTACGAACCGGTGCGGCTGGAAATCGAGGGGCGTTACGGTAACTTCGACGTGGTGGACATCGGCGAGAACGTGCCGAACCTGCTCGGCCAGATTCC
>JAYUBJ010000659.1:0-3274 GCA_043740915.1 Verrucomicrobiota bacterium | reverse complement strand
TGGCTCGAAGCAGAAACAGCACGCCGCGCTCGTCCAGGGCGAGCATGCGGTCGCCTTGCGCGACGAGGCTCAAATATTTGCCGAACGATTTGTCGCTGGTCCACAGCTCACGCCCGGATTCCACATGAATCGCCATGATGCGCTGGCTCTTTAGATGTTCGTAAGCCACCCCGCCGATAACCACCGGCGTGCTCATGTAACCCTGGGATTTGTTTTTCCAGGCCTCGGTGACGCTAAACTTGCCGCCCACCGGCGCGATCTTGAAACCGATGGTTTTGCCGCCGTATGTGCTGGTGAAAAGCAGGTCATTGTAAACCACCGGCGTGAGGATATTCATGCCGCGAAAGGCTTCGACCGCTTGCTCCCATAAAACCTTCCCATCCGCAGGGTCCACTCCCGCGAGCTTCTCGCGCGTCTGCACCACCAGCTGCCGCTTGCCCGCCAGTTCGGCGATCATCGGGGAGGAGAACGCACTGCCCATCATGCCGCCCTTGTCCTGCATCGAGCGCCAAAGAATCTTGCCCGTGAGCTTGTCGAGCTTCGCGAGGGATCCGCCGGCCTGGACGTAAACCGCGTCGGCATCCACCAGCGGCGAACACACAAAACCAAAGTCGGGCAGCGGCGTGCCGAGTTCCTTCGCGAAATCCTTGCGCCATTTCTCCGCGCCGGTGGCGGTGGCGAGACACACCAGCACGTCGCGCATGCCCGCCACGTAGAGCCGGTCGCCGTCCAAGGCCGGCGTGGAACGAATCCAGTCGCCATTCGACTTGGCGAAGAACGGCACGCTCATTGCGCCGTCCCATTGCGTGCGCCAAAGTTGCTTGCCCGTCTGGCGATCAAACGCGGTGACGACTTCGTATTTCTTGTCCTTCGACTCGGTGGTGAATACCCGGTCGGCACTGACCACGGGGCCGGAGTAGCTCGGCCCGAGTTCGACGCGCCACGTGCGCTGCAAATGATTCGTGTCGAGCTTGGCGGGCCACGCGGGGCCGTTGAATTGGCCGTCCCGTTGCGGACCACGCCATTGCGGCCAGGTGGTGTCGGTGCCGAACGCGGTGCTGGTGATGAGCACCGCACCCGTCAGGAGAGCGGCGAGATAATGAGGGTGGTGGTTCATGGTGTGTTTGAATTTAGCTCCGGTGCGATCGGTGGCGGTTGGGAAACGGCAAAGTCCGAAACCAAGATGGCTGGGTAGAGGGTTTGCCCGAGATCCACACTGGAGAAACTATCGCGAATGGCGAAAGCCAGGACGTCAGGATCGGCACCGTTGAAAAACAGTTTTCAGCCGGTATTGGGCTCCGGATTTCGTGCGCGGCTGAACGGGGACCTGGAAACTCGTGGACCGGGCGAAGCAGCATTCCACGCGGCCTCGAAAGTGACCACTTGAACTGGCAAAAGAGTTTTTCTGATCTATTTTCATGGTATTGGCACCGTCCAAAAGCACGGTGTATGTCTATATAATGTCTAATTTATTACATAATGTCAATTTTTTGTATCATTTATTTTTCAGGGCAAGACACTCCTGTTTTTGCGCGATTTATACCATTTTCTTTTGATTCCCGGTCGAAGCCGGCGGCGCGGTCGCGCTGCCCTGTCCCGGTAGGGAAGCGCTGCTGCGCGTCCTCCCCCGCTTACCGAGGATAAGGGGGAATTGAAACTACGCCCGACTAACGGTGGGACGCTTACACCTGGCCAACTGAAAAACATGGGAGCAGCGCAGTATCAGCAAGGCGGTCATGCGCCGCGCAGTAGTCACACCCGCGAGAGCGGATCCTGCTGTGCGCACAGCATACGGTCAGCCCGCCGCTCCCTTCCCCTGAGCGGAGTCGGCAGTCTGGTGCTGGTTCGGTCGAGGAAAGGTCAGAACTTAGGCAAGGTCGAAGCGATCCAGGTTCATCACCTTGTTCCAAGCCGCGACAAAATCGTGGATGAATTTTTTCTCCGCATCCGCACTTGCATAGACTTCGGCCAGGGCGCGGAGTTGGGAGCTTGAACCGAAGACCAGGTCGATCCGCGTGCCGGTCCACTTGAGTTCACCCGTTTTACGATTGCGGCCTTCAAACACGTCGGCGTCCTTCGAGACCGGCTTCCACTCCGTGCCCATGTCGAGCAAGTTTATGAAGAAGTCGTTGGTCAGCACCTCGGGGCGCTTGGTGAAGACTCCGTGCTGCGCCCCTCCAAAGTTGGTGTTCAAGACACGCAGGCCGCCCACAAGCACCGTCATTTCGGGCGTAGTCAGGGACAGCAATTGTGCCTTGTCAATCAGCAGCGCTTCGGACGGGATGGTGTATTTGCACTTGAGGTAATTGCGAAAGCCGTCCGCGATGGATTCCAGCACGGCGAAGGACTCGGCATCGGTCTGCTTCGCCGAGGCGTCCATGCGTCCTGGCGTGAACGGAACCTTCACCGTGTGGCCGGCCTTCTTCGCCGCCTGCTCGAGGCCAGCGCAACCGCCCAACACGATCAGGTCGGCCAGCGAAACTTTCTGGCCGCCTTTGGCCGTTTTATTGAACGCGCTCTGGATACCCCCGAGGGTCTTCAGCGCCTTCGCCAGTTGGGCGGGCTGGTTGACTTCCCAATCTTTCTGCGGCGCCAGGCGAAGGCGCGCGCCATTTGCGCCGCCGCGCTTGTCGGAGCCACGGAAGGTGGACGCCGAGGCCCAGGCGGTGGAAACCAGCTGCGAGACCGACAGGCTTGAAGCCAGAATTTTGCCCTTGAGGGAGGCAATGTCTTTTTCGCCAATCAATTTGTGATTCACCGCGGGGATCGGGTCCTGCCAGATCAACTCCTCGGCGGGAACCTCTGGCCCGAGATAACACGCGCGCGGCCCCATGTCGCGGTGCGTCAGCTTGAACCAGGCGCGAGCAAACGCGTCGGCGAATTGTTTCGGATTCTTCAGGAACCGCCGTGAGATTTTTTCGTAAGCCGGGTCGAACCGCAAGGCGAGGTCGGTGGTCAGCATGGCCGGCGCGATCCGCTTCGACGCGTTGTGCGCCTGCGGCACGGTGCCGGCACCGGCGCCATTCTTCGGTCTCCACTGATGCGCCCCGGCCGGGCTCTTCGTCAGTTCCCATTCAAAGCCAAACAAGTTTTCAAGGAAGTTGTTGCTCCACTTCGCGGGCGTGGCAGTCCAAGTGACTTCCAGCCCGCTGGTGATCGTGTCGCCGCCTTTGCCCGTTCCGAAGCTGTTTTTCCAGCCGAAACCCTGGGCCTCAAGGCCGGCCGCTTCCGGCTCGACACTCACATTCGACGCCGGGGCGGCACCGTGGGTCTT
>JAYUBJ010000658.1:0-3277 GCA_043740915.1 Verrucomicrobiota bacterium | reverse complement strand
AGCCGTTCAATTCAAATTCGCCGGAAGTCGGGGTGTCGAGGCAGCCCAGCAGATTCATCAACGTGGATTTGCCGGAGCCGGACGGCCCCATGATGGCGAGGTATTCGCCGCGCTGAATCTCGAGCGAGACGTCGCGCAGGGCATGAATGGTCTCCGTGCCCATCTGATACCGCTTGGACAGATTTTTGATCCGGATAAGGCTCACAACGACTTCTTCTCGCCGCTGAACGGCTTCTTGACGTTGTCCACCTTGATGGGCTTGTCCTCTTCCAGTTCGCGGTTGATGGCCTTGTAGCCGCCGGACACGATTTCCCGGCCTTCCGCCAGGCCTTCCAGAATCTCCACGTAATTGTCGTCACTGATCCCGCGTTTCACCTTCGCCATCTTGACCTTGTTGTCCTTGACCTCGAAAACCACCTCGACCGGCTTGGGCGCATCTTTGTTTTTCTTTTTCTCCTGCGCGTTCATTTCGTCCTTGTCCGCGTCTTTATCGGCCGGCTTCGCGGCCACGGCTTTCTTGCCGGCGGCATTGTCCTTGGGCAATCGCGTCGTCACGCTCTGGATCGGCACCACGATTACATTCGTGCGGTAACGTGTCTCCACCTCCGCGGTGACGGACATGCCGGGCCGGAAACTCTCCTTGTCCTCGATGCGGATTTTGACCTCGAACTTGGTGGACTCCTGCTGTGTCCCCAAGCCGCTGCCCTTGGCGGCGTTGGCGATTTCCGTGACCACGCCAGTGAATTTCCGGTCGCGGAAGGAATCGACTTCCAACCTGGTCTTCTGGCCCAGCGCGATCAACACCACATCGATCTCACCGATGTCCACGCGCGCCTCCATGTCGTCGAGTTTGGCAATGGTCATGATTTCCGTGCCCGCCATCATCGAGGTGCCCAACACGCGCTCGCCCAACTGCGACTTGAGTTTCGTCACCGTGCCATCCGTCGGCGAGAGGATCGTGGTCTTCTCGAGATCGTCCACCGCGCGGTCGAGCTGTGCCTTGGTCATGTCCGCCTGGTGTTCGGCGGAGTCGCAACGCAGCTTGGCGACTTCAAACGTCGTTTTGACATCCAGAAAGACCGATTCCGAAATCAGCTTTTCCTTGAGGAGTTGCGCGTTGCGCTTGAACTCGATTTCGGCTTTTTCGCACTCCGCCTTGCTCTGGTTTTTGCCGGCCAGCGAGGAGCGGAAATTCGCATCGGCGGAATTCTTGCTGGCAATGTAATTGTCCGGCTTGATTTTCAGCAACAGGTCGCCCTTCTTGACCAACTGGCCTTCCTTGACCGGCAGCGCGATGATTTCGCCGCTCACCTCCGGATTGATGACCACCTGCACGACGGGTTGGATCTTGCCGGTGGCGACCACCAGCTCGGTGAGGTTTCGCCGGGCCACCTTCTCGGTCTGGACAGTGATGATGACCTCCCGCTTGCGGAAGTATGCCGCCGCCGACAGACCGCCGATCACGAGGATGATCAATGAGAAGATGACGACTTTGCGGGCGGTTTTACTTTTTGGATTAGCCATTTTAGTTGCGGTTAAGACACCGGACGGCCGTGTTTGTTGCAAACATTTTACGCCAGAGGGTGATGCAGATCCGGTTTTACAACGCGATGTCAGGGTGAAATTCCATCACGAGCCTGAAACTTCAAGCCGCGGCGACCCCCACGCCCAGGAGAATCAACCCGAATCGGATGAACGCCCAGATGCCAAAGAGCAAAGCTGCCGGCTTGGCAAATGAGGCTCCGCTTAAACGCGCCAGCCCGATGGCCAGCACCGCAATCCACCAGACGGTGGTCAGATTAAAAGCTGCCAGCGCATGGTGGATTTTGTTCGCCGGGTCGAACTGCGAAATCAACAGCACCGGCCCCGGATTGAAAAGCAGGTTTCCTTTCACCAGCACCACCAACATGGTGAGCAGGGTGCCGAGCACACTGATCATGCTCGACAGCCCGTTCACTTCGACGGCCTGCATGTAGCCGAATTGCGCCTTGAACAGGAGTTTTCCCATCAGCCAAAACACCAGCGCAAAGAAAAACAATCCTGCGAAAGTGAACACCACGGACGAGGCCGAGCCGATGATGGTCATCATCGTCGGACTCATGATCTTTTCCATCATCTGAGCCGCCTGATCTGCGTCCGCTTGTTTCATCTTACCGGCGTCCACGGCCTTTTGTATCTGCTTCTCCTGCGCCTCGCGCATGTCATGCACGATGGTTTCCTGGGAGAAAACCACCACGCTGAAAATGATTCCCACCACGCAGGCCAAAATGGAGGGCAACAGCCAGTTCATGGTGTTGGGTTCCGACACCTTCACTTCGTCAAACACGTCGCCGGGTGAGACAAAAATATTCGTCAGCCGCGCCATCAGCGAGGTGGTGACCGGCGCTGATGCTTCGGTTGACGAAGGCGGCTGAGACTCTTCCATAATATTGGTTTGTAGCTTCGCTTAATTTCGTCCGCATGGCCCGGCGCCGCCGCTAGTCGCGCATCCCCGCGAGCCGCATCAGCTTCGCCGTCTCGCGATACGCTTCCTCGACCCACTCGACAATCTGGGCGGGGTCGGGCGCATACTCTAGTTCGATGGAAACCACCCCGTCAATCTTGAGTTCCTTGATCGCCTGAAGATACGGCGCGAACTTCACCACCCCGCGGCCCGGCGGCAGATCGCCATGCACCTTGCCGTCGCAATCGCTCAGGTGGACGTGAATGGCCAGGCCCTTGAGCTTGCAGACATCGGCGGGCGAGGTGTCGGAAAGTACGAGATGGCTGATGTCAATGTTCGCCCGCACGCGCGGATGGCCGCATTCGTCCACAAAACGCGCCATGGAATCGATGTTGTTCAGCATGCTCAAACGAAACGGCTCCAGCTCCAGCGCGATGTCCACGCCGCGTTTGCCCGCGTAATCGCCGAGGCGACGGCAGGTTTCGAGTGCCCATTGCCACTGCGCGGCGGGCGGGATGACTTCGCGCTGCCAGATATATTCGCCCAGCACGAGCAGGATATTTTTCGCGCCCCAGTTCCGGGCGAGATCGATGAACCGCTTCGTCCGCTCGACGTGAAACTCGCGCACCGGTTCGTTGAAATCAATCAAGCCCACCGACACCACCGGCAAGGAGATGATCGGCAGGTCCAGCTTGCTGCACGTCTTCTCGACGAGCTTCACCTCTTTTTGGGGAATGCCGACCGCCTCGGTGAAAATGTCCACGCAATCGAAGCCGATGCGGGCGATGTGTTTCAAACCGGTGGCCGTGTCCACGCCGGCCTGCTGGAACGCGC
>JAYUBJ010000657.1:0-3285 GCA_043740915.1 Verrucomicrobiota bacterium | reverse complement strand
GTGGTACCGCGTGGCGGGGGTGGGATTCACCCAGTCCGGCGGATGGACATTTCCGGTGAGGCGTTGGTTGTGGTTGTCCCACGGAGACAAACTGGGTTCGCTGGCGTGGCTCATGGCGTGCGGAAAAATCGACTTGGTTTCAAATCGCGATCTTTTTGCCCAGCGCCTTGCGCGCGAGCCTGGTGATGAAAACGGTGACCGCGACCGTGGCCAGCAGGCCGACGGCGTAGAGCGTCCATTCGGCCGGTGTGCGCGTGCGCTGGCTGGCGGCGGCCTGGGCGAGCGAGCCGAGGTAAACATACATCACCGTGCCCGGCATCATGCCGAGCCAGGAAGCCCACACATAATCGCGCAACGACACCCGGGTGATGCCGAACGCATAGTTGAGCAGCGTGAAGGGAAACAGCGGTGACAGCCGCGTGAGGCCGACTATTTTCCAGCCGCCGTCGGCCACGGCCTGGTCCATCGCGCTGAATTTCGGGTCATGTTCAATCCGGCGCGCGACGGCCTCGCGGGCCAGGTGGCGACCAATGAGAAACGCGCACGTCGCCCCGATCGTCGAGGCGAGGGAAACGTACAGCGAGCCGCGCACGACCCCGAACAGCGCGCCGGCTCCAAAGGTCAGCGCCGAGCCCGGCACGAGGAGCACCGTGGCCACGATATAAATTAGAATGAACAGCACTGGCCCCCAGGATCCCAGGCCGTCGATCCATTCCAGTGCGGGCCGCAGGGCGCGGTTGGCGGGAATGAAAGGCAGCAGCGCGAGGAACGCCCCGATGACGATGAGCCAGCGGAGCCAGTGGCTTTTGGGCGGGGTGCTGGGCGCGGTCGGATTCATTACGTCAGCGCGCCGGTGCAACTGCTGCCGCCGCCCGCCGTGCAGGCCAGACAATGCACGCCGGTCTGGATCGCGCGGTTCTCCAACCATTCCGGTGTGATGTCCCAGAGCGAAAGCGGCCGCCCGTTTTGCAGGCGCAAGTCGAGCATCTGATTGAAGTCGCAATCATACAACTCGCCGCGATAGCCGACACTGAGCGTCGTGCGGCACATCAGACCGTTGACGGTGGCGGGATTAAAACTGTTGGCGAGCAGTTCGAGGTATTCGTCCCACTTGCCTTGCTGTCGCAAGTCTTCCGCGAACCGCGCGATGGGCTGGTTGGTGATCGTGTAGAGTTGGTGGAACACGATGCCGAATTCGCGCCGCAACACCTCCTTATAGTCCGCTTCGAGTTCCGCCTGCGGTCCGGGCAGGTTCGCGCCGAGCGGATTATAGACAAGGTGCAACGGCAGTTGGGTGCCATAACCCACCGCGTTCAACTTTTTCAACGCCGCAATGCTTTTGTCGAAGACGCCGTTGCCGCGCTGCTGGTTCACGTTCTCCTTGGAATAGCAGGGGAGGGAGGCGATGACTTCCACTTCGTGCGCCGCCAGATACTCCGGCAGCCAGCCGTAATCCGGCTCCTCGATGATGGTGAGATTATTCCGGTCGATCACCGTCGCGCCCGCTGATTTCGCGGTTTCGACGAAGTAACGGAAGTACTCGCTCAGCTCGGGCGCGCCCCCCGTGAGATCCACCACGGCAGGGAGATGCCGATCAATCCACGCGCCGATGCGATGGGCCGTGGCCTCGTCGATCATCTCGGTGCGCCAGGGCGCGGCATCGACATGGCAATGGCGGCAGGCCTGGTTGCATTTACGCCCGACGTTGATTTGCAACGTCTGCAACGGCCCGCGCCGGAGCGTGAGTTGGTGGGCGTCGAGTTTTTGCGCAAACACATTCATGTCGTGCGGGCAAGATAAGCGGCGCGGGGAACTATTCCAATTCCAGAATGATCATCGATCGGGAGAGAGGAACCACGAAGACACAAAGCTCATTAAGCGCCGGTCTGAAAAATGGGTGGCACGGGCTGCCAGCCCGTTCTCGGCGGCAACTTGCCGCCGAGAAGCCCGTCGGGCTGGTAGCCCTCCGGAACAGGCCAGTGGCCCGTTCCACCCAGAATGGGGTTTTCAGAACGGTTCTCATGTTGCTTACGCGCTGCGGCTGCCGCGGGACGGACCGGAGAACGTCTAACGCTCAACTTGGAACGTTCAAAGTTGGACGTTTAACCTTCAGCGTTGAACGTTGAACGTTGAACGTTTTGGTTCGGCTCACCGTCAAGCAGTCTTAGCGGTTGGCTGGGGCAGGCAATGGGCCAGCAGGGTTCCGCCCACCAAACCGACCAGGTAGCCATACGACGGCACGGCGAACGCCGCCAGGCCGACGAGGCACGCGATCACCAAATTTGTTTTGACCGTCAGCAAATCGCGGAGCAACGACATCAAGACGAGGCCTTCAAAGAACAGAATGACTCCCAGGATGGGGCGCGGGAAAATCTGGATGATTTGTTCCAGGCCCGGGCTGAGAAACAAACCCAGCACCAGAAAAAGCGAGCCGTAGAGGATGACCGATCCGCCGGTGCGCGCACCGAACGCGTAATGCCCCGCCATGCCGCCGGAGCCGTGGCAGGTCGGCACGCCGCCGAAAAATGGATTCACCAGGTTCATCAACGAATAGGTCAGGCCGATTTGTGGAAGGGTCAGGCGGCGTTCAGGAAACAGGTCCGCCGCGATCTGCCGCGTGGCGAGGATGGAGTTGCCGAGGGAAAGTGGAATCTGGGGCAGCGCGAGCACGATGAATCCGGTCACGATGTCATCCCACGCGGGCCGGTGCAATTGCGGCAGATGAAAACCGACACTGCGCGGCAGGGCCGCCCAGTCGAGCTTGAACGCGCAGGCATAAATCACACCGAGCAGGACGACAAACAGCGCCGCCGGATATTTCCGATTGCCCCACAGGAGGAGCGTGATGAGGAAACCAATCCCGGCGAGCCAGTAGCCGTTGACGCCGTCGGCGGGAATGAATTTGCGCAGCGCGAGCGCGGCCAGTTGCAGGCCCAGTCCCAATTGAATGCCGCGCACCACGCTTTTGGGCACCACGCGCGCGAGCCAGGTGAGCAACCCGGTCGCGGTCAGCAGCAGCATGGTGACACCGATGGCCAGGCCCGCGCCGTAGAGCACATTGCCATCGGCCTTTTGCGCGATCACCAGCGCGGCGACGGCTTTGAGTGGTTGCACCGGCATGGGCATCCGATAATAAAGGCCGGTGAGGACTTGCATCAGGCCGAACATGATCAGCACGCTCGCGCAATCGAGGCGCGCCACGAGAATCATGGCCACGACCAGTGGTAAATCGGTGCCGATGTCTCCGAACGCGCCGGCCAGTTCATTGCGGTCGAAACGAATGGC
>JAYUBJ010000656.1:0-3292 GCA_043740915.1 Verrucomicrobiota bacterium | reverse complement strand
AGCTCGCCGAGGGCGGGACGAAAAACCGCAAAGAGGGCGCGGCGTTTCTGGCGGCGAATGCCAAGAAAGAAGGGGTGAAAACCCTGCCCAGCGGTCTGCAGTATAAAATTCTGACGGCGGGCACCGGCAAGATCCCCAAGGCCACCGACACCGTGACCACGCATTATCGCGGCACCCTGATTGACGGAAAGGAATTTGACAGTTCGTATAAGCGCAACATGCCGGCGACCTTTCCGGTCGGAGGGGTGATCGCGGGCTGGACGGAGGCGTTGAAAATCATGCCCGTCGGCTCCAAGTGGCAGTTGTTCATCCCGGCGGACCTGGCCTACGGCGAGGAGCAAAAGGGGCAGTTGATAACGCCCGGCTCCACGCTGATTTTTGACATTGAATTGATCTCCATCGCGCAATAGCACGGATCGGTTCCTCCTAGAGTTTCCAATAATCCGGCAGGCCGGTTTTGGTGGCGATCAGGATTTCCAAAATCGCCCGCTTCTGTTCGGCGGGGATTTTTTCAAATGCCTCGCCGGTGTCTGCGCCCGTCAGGATGGCCCACAGCCGACGGTAAATGAGTGACCGCATCTTGGGTGGCAGGTTGTCAAAGCTCTCGGAATAAATCAGGAAGCTGCACGGGTATTTGAAGAGGCGCGTTTCGAGATCGAACTGGCGGAGCGACCGGCCCTGGCTGTCCTGGGGGCCGAGGCTTTCGAACTCCTGCCGGAAAGCGGACCCGCCATGGACCGGGCCGGCCAGCGATGCTTCCTCCGTGAAGAGAAGGTATTTCAGGAAGCTCTCGACGATGGCCTTCAAGTAATTCAGGTGGCCGTATTCCAGGAGGCTGATTCTTGCCTCGTAATTCACCCGCGTCATAAAATTGTGCATATGCACCTGATGCTCCAAGACCATCATGGCCACGACGTCGCTTGTCGGCCGCGGGAACTTCGCGGCGCCCAGGAGCAGACTCAGGTCGGCGAGGTTGCTTCGGAAGGCGGGGTCTTTCCGATGGCGCGCAAAATCCGGTTCGCCGATTAAATTACCGAGGTGGGTGCCCCGCCCAAAATCGCCGGTGACGTACCAACCTCCGCGCCGCTCGGCGTAGGGGGTATTATGGCTGACGCGCACGTTGCCGGTGACTTCCTCGGGAAATCCCTGCTCGTCCGTGGCGAAGGAACGGACGAGGTGGCCGGGCGCGCCCATGGTTTTCGGCGAGACATGGCATTCGAGGCACGAATTATTCCGCACGAGCCGCGGTTTTGGCGATTCGTTTTGATCCAGCAGATGAAACACGCCGCCCAACTTGGGATCGGCGGAGGATATCTCGAGCTGCGGCGCGCCGCGCACCCAGCCGACGTACACGGTGTCGTTGAAAAAAATGGCGCGCGGATTTTTTGGAGAAATAAGATCCCGATGAAGCGAGGTCTTGGAAAACACGAGCAACTGTGACGACAGCGGCACTTTCAACTCCGCCAACACCGCCGGCAGATAGCCGTATTCGTCGTCATACTTGAGTTTGACTTCGCCCTGTTCCAATCGCCGCTGCAATCGCACCACCGGCCCGCTGGCTTCGGTGGTGCTGTAGTTGATCGGGTCGTCCTCATACGGTGTCAAGTGCGTGGAGCCTTGAAAATCAGCGCGCACCGGCCCGACACCACCGGCCAAGCCCGTCGCCAGCATTAACGGAACCAGCCAACGCAACCGCCATTGTCCTGCCCCAAAATGTTGCCGTGTGTTCATGCGAGCACCCGCCGCTGGTCGCGCGGGCTGTTACTTCCTGGGCGCAAGGGCTCCTTTGTCCGTGCGGGTCAACTTTTCCGGCGCCCGCAACGGCACCGGCGCAAAGGCCAGGACGAGATCCCCCGTGCGCACGTCGAAGATCCGCAGTTTGCCGTCGAAGCCGCCCGTGCAGATTTGATTTTTCGTCGGATGATAGGCGAGGGCGAAGATCGCGCCTTCGTTGCCTTTCAGGGTGGCGGTGCGGTTGCCATCATTTGCGTTGTAAATACGGACCTCGCCGCCCATGCCGCCGACGGCGATCGCATTGCCATCCGGGCTGTAGGCGATGGCGTGGATCGGTCCCGGTTGATGTTCAAACTGCCGGACCAGGTTCACGTCGTTATTGTTGGCGGCACGGGCCAGGTTCTCTGAAATCTTGTAGATCCGCGGCGTCCCCTGGTCGCTGCCACAGGCGACGAGATTGTTCGTCGGATGACGCGAAAAGCACAATAAACCTTCCTGCAATTTGTTGATGTCGTCGATGAACTGGCCCTGCGCGAGATCGATCAGCTTCATCGTCTTGTCGCGGCTGCACGAGAGCACGCGCTTGCCGTCGAGGGTGAAGGTCGTGCCGAGCACCCAATCGCTGTGATGGTCAAACTTCAGCAGTTCCTTGCCGTCTTTGATTGCGATCACGCGCACGGTTTTGTCCGCGCAACCAAACGCCAAATTCTCCAGGTTGCCCGACCAAGCCACGCCGAACAGGGTGTCGCTGGTAATTTTGTAGGATTTGAAGAGCTTCCTGGTTTCCATGTCCCAAATCTGGATCTCGCCGAACTCCGAGGGCGAACCGCCGCTGGCGGCCAGGAGTTTGCCATTCGGGGAAAATGCGAGACTTTCGATGCGCCGCGCTTCACCACCCAACCTGGCAACGATGCCGGAGCCGTCGGCATGGTGCAGCACGATCTCGTGGTGTCCGGAAACCGCCAGCAGCGTGCCGTCGGGCGAATAAGCGAGCGCGCTGATCGTGGGTGCGGCCGGATAAAATTCCGGCGCGCTTTGCCGCCGCGCGGCCTGGCTCGGCGTGTCGTCTTTCGCGCCTGCGCGAATCCAGCGCGCCACCAGCGCCACCTCAGCCTTGGTGAGGGGCTCGCCTTCCTTGGGCATGGACGGTTCCGCGCCGCTGATTTCCTCGAGGATGCGGCTGCCCGCCGGATCGCCCGGCTTGAAGCTGGGGCCATGCTTGCCGCCTTTGGTAAATGCGGCGTACGAGGTCAAATCCAGTTCACCCTTCAATTTGCCGGGATGGTGGCAGCCATTGCAACTGCGCTTGAACACCGGCAAGAGATCCTTGAAATAGCTCGCCGGTTTTTGGGCGGCGTGGGTTGCGGGCAAACCCAGCCAACCACCCACGGCGAGGAACGCCAAGATTCTTCGAATCGTCATAGTTCAGGGGTATTCAATAACAGCGCGCCAGCGAATCGCAACGGCAGTTTTGGCTCGCGCGCCGAACTTGAAGTGCGGCGAAAGAACGTGGCGCGGCGTAGCGGCAAACCAGACCGTTTTGGAGTGCGGCGGGAAG
>JAYUBJ010000655.1:0-3302 GCA_043740915.1 Verrucomicrobiota bacterium | reverse complement strand
AAAATCTTCGGGCGCAGTTCACACCACCTATCGTGCTCGGCGGATTTATTTACGGCTTCGATGGGAATGCGGGTGAGCGCGCGACCTTGCGCTGCCTTGACCTCGCCACCGGCGAAGTGAAGTGGACCGGCCCCGCCGTTGGCACTGGCGGAATTCTCGCTGCTGGCAACCACCTCCTGGTGCTCTCGGACAAGGGTGAACTGCTGCTCTGCGACGCCTCTCCCGCGGGGTTCAAGCCGCTGGCGCGCGCGCAAATCCTCGACGGCAAGTGTTGGACCAACCCCGCGCTCAACGCCGGCCGACTCTATGCGCGAAATGCCCGAGGCAGGCTGGTCTGCCTCGAACTCGCCCCGGCGAGAGAATCACCGAAACAAAAATGAGCTGAGGATTCGTCCTGATCGTTCTGGCGGTTGCCTTCTGGCCCAGCTTCCGCATTACCCCGCCCCCGGACCGCGGTTTGTCCCAAACCGCAGCGCGTCGCCCACCAACAAACCTCGAAATCAACCCACGCCTCCATGATTTCTCCACGCGCTGCGAGTTGGGACAACTCGCGGTCCGGTTCGGCTGCACGCTTCGTGGATTTTTCGCGGACCTTGGATTCTTCCGGACTCCCTGGCAAGAAACCGAGATGCACCCCTTGGCATTGTCCGCGTGCATCAACCGTTGCAACTTAAGCTGGACGTTCTATGCTCTGTGCCTGACATGCGTCCCCTTTGCCGTGCATTGGTTCTCGCACTCGCCGGCCTCCTCGCCGGCTGCGTGACGTATTCACCCAAGCCGCTGTCTCCCGAGCGCGCCGCGGTTGATCTCGACGCGCGCTCGTTGAACAATCCCGCGCTAAAAATATTTCTCGAAAACAGTCTTCAGCGCGGACTTTCAGAGTGGCCCGTCAAGGCCTGGGACCGCGAGCTGCTGACGCTCGCGGCCTACTTTTACCATCCCAGTCTCGACGTGGCGCGGGCGCAGTGGGCCGAGGCGCGGGCCGCCCTGGTCACGGCGGGCGGACGGCCCAACCCCACCATTTCCGCGACTCCCGGTTATAATTTCAGCGCTGCGGGAGGCGCCATTCCGTGGATTCCCGGAGTGAATCTTGATCTGCCGGTGGAAACGGCGGGCAAGCGCGGCTATCGCATCGCGAAGGCCCGCCAGCTTGCCGAGGCGGCGCGGCTCAATCTGGCCACCACCGCGTGGCAGGTGCGCAGCGGCGTGCGCGTGGCGCTGCTGAATTTCAGGGACATGTTGCAGCGTGTGCAGTTGCTGGGCGAGCAGGTCAAGTTGCAGGAGCAATTGGTCGCCCGGCTGGAACAGCGCGCTGCCGCCGGCAGCCTGGCCCGCTCGGAAATCATTCCGGCGAAAATCCTGCTCGAAAAAACGCGCCTGGAAACCGCCGAGCTCCAGCGGCAGATCGTCGAGAACACAGTGAAGCTCGCGGACGCCATCGGCATTCCGCTCGCCGCGCTGGACTCCGCACCCAGCCTCGGATTCAACTGGCATTTCCCGGCGGAAACCGATTTGACCTCCGCGCAGGCGCGGCGGGAGGCCTTGACCACCCGAGCGGATCTCCGCGCCGCGCTGGCCGAATACGCGGCGGCGCAGTCGGCGCTGCAACTCGAAATCGCCAAGCAGTATCCGGATGTGCATCTGGGCACCGGCTACCAGTGGGATCAGGGCGACAGCAAATTCAACCTCGGACTGAGCGCGGAGATTCCCGTGCTCAACCGCAACCAGGGCCCGATTGCCGAGGCGAAGGCACGGCGCGAACTGGCGGCGGCGCGTTTCACCGCGTTGCAGGCGAAAGTGATGGCGGAGATTGACGCGGCGCTCAAGGCACATCGCGGCGCGCAGGCGCGGCTCGCCACGTTGCAGACGCTGGCGGAACAGCAACAGAAACAAGCCGCCGCCGTGGACGCGCAAGTCCAGGCCGGCTCGCTCGACGGCGTGGATTTGCTCGCGGCGCGTTTCGACCTGGCCACGGCGCAATTCCTCCAATGGGACGGCGGTGTGAAGGCGATGCAGGCACTCGGCCAGCTCGAGGATGCGTTGCAACGCCCCGGAGATGCCCTGGGCGCGCCGGGCACCTCGCCGGCCCAAACAATTTCCACGGAGTCCGCGCCTGAACGCTCCCTCGCGAGCAGCGCGAAAAATGTTGGGGCCGGGGTTGAACCGGTTCCGCCCAAGAAAAAGAAGGAGTTAAAAAAGTGAAGGCAAGACTTGTCCAGCAAACTCTCCCGCTGCTTTTGGTTGGCGGCCTCTGGCTTTGGTCGGCGTGCAACAAGCAGGCCGAGCCGCCCAAGGAAGCCGCCGCGGCGAAGGAGCATGAGCAGGAAGGCGTTCACCTGGAGCATAACCAGGCGGGCGAGACGGTCGTCATCTTGCCGGAGGAAATCCAGAAACGCATGGGTCTTAAACTGGAGGCGCTCAAGAGCGCAAAGTTGGGGCCGGAAATAAGAGCCTTCGGCCGCGTGGTTGACCCCGCATCGCTGGCGGCGCTGGCGGGTGATCTGCTCGCCGCAAAACTTACGGCCGGCGTTTCGCAGCAGGAGGTCGAGCGGGTCAAAGCCACTCGCGGCGCTGAATTGGCCGCTGCGGAAACGGCTCTTAAAGCATCCCGCGAAGATTTGACCCGGCTGACGAAGCTCCACGAGCAAGGCAATGCTTCCACGCGCGCGGTGCAAACGGCGGAAGCCGCCCTGAAGCGTGACGAATTGCAAATGGTGTCACAACATGCGGCCACGGCCCGCGCGCTGCAAACGGCGGAGGCCAATGCCCAGCGCGACCAGTTCCAAGCTGCGGCGGTGCGGAACCGGTTGCTGCTCGTCACGGGCAAAGTCGTGGTGGAGCGTGGCGACCTGGCGGATTTCACGCAGTCGCTGGTGAATGGCGGTGCGGCGCTCGTGCGGTTGGACGTGTCGGCGGGGGCTGCGTTGCCAGGCGGCGTGGTTGGCGCGCGCCTGGTCCCGCTCAGGCCTGAGGCCCCGCCGTCCGAGGCGGAGTTTTTGGGCACCGCAGCCAGCGTTGATCCGCAGACGCAAGGCGCGGGCTTTCTGTTCCTCGTGAAAGGGGCGTCCGACTTCGCGCCCGGAGCGGCGCTCACGGGTTGGTTGAAGTTTGCCGGCGGGCCGATCGAGGGCGTGGTCATCCCCCGAAACGCCGTCGTGCGTTTCAATGGACTGGCTTGGGCTTACGTGAAGAGCGACCAGCACGATTTTACCCGCCGCGCAATCGGGCTCGACCATCCCGTCACGGAAGGCTGGTTGGTCACGAGCGGCTTCCCTGACAAGAACGAAGTCGTGGTCGTCGGC
>JAYUBJ010000654.1:0-3308 GCA_043740915.1 Verrucomicrobiota bacterium | reverse complement strand
GCTTCGGATCCCAGAGATCAATGTGGCTCGGCCCGCCCTGCAGCATGATGAAGATCGCCTGATTGCCATTGCCCGCCGGCGGGGCACCCGACGCGCGCCATGTCCCGCCCGCGGCCGTTCCCAGCACGCTGAGCGCTCCGATACGCAATATTTCACGACGGCTCAACTTAAACATAGGACGCACACGCAGGCGGTTCGACGCCCCGTGAGCAATGGAAATTCGTTTCAACCGCAACCACTCGCGCAGTCTATTCCCGGCCCCTGCCGCGTCAAGCCACGACTCGCCCCGACAGCCACGACTCGCCCGGGCCGGCGGTCACGCGCGCGGCAACGGATTAAGCCCGAAAACCGAAATTGTCCGCGAGAGAACAGAAAACACAAAGATCAGAATTCCACACCGCGAAATACACCAAATACGCGAACGAGAATATTTCAGAATTGATTCGTGTCACCCATGATTCGCGGGCAAATTCCTGCCCTCTCCCTTTTGATTGTTTGTTCGGAACTTCGATTTCGACCGGTAACTTAGGCGGGTTCCAAGCGCTTGCCCATCCGCACCACCGCCAACGTCATTCCCCCCGTGATCGGAACTTCGTAACGCCCCACGACGCTGTACCCACAGGCAGCGTCCAGCGGTTCACCCGTCAACGTCGCCACAGTTCGGCAGTCTGAAATCCGGCCTGGCGAATCGCGGCTTCACACGCGACCGCAATGCATCGTCCGATCCCGCGGCGCGTCCAGGCCGGGTGGACGAAAAAAACGCGGATACGGGCGGGTTTACATTTCGGATCCAGCAAAGCATCCTGTCCAGCCCGGCCACGTTCACCACCGAACATCGCCTGGCGCCGGCTCCATCCACCACACCCGATGATTTGCCCCTGCTCTTCGACCACGAAGTAAGTGCCATTCCGAATTAATTGAGCGTCCACACCAAACACGGGCCCGACGGCCGCTTCCAATTGTGCGGGTGACTAATGCGCGGCCTGCAAATCGCGGGCGGAAAGCGGAATCAGTTTTTCGAGAGCGGGAATGTCGGATTCGCGGGCGAGACGCAATTTCCAAGCCGACTTCCCGCCGGGCTCTTTCATGCGGGGAATCTCACGCAAAGGTGCAGGGACGCAAAGAAAATTGTTCAACTTGCATTTTTTCGGAGCGGCGGATAATCCCAACATGAGCAGTCGAGAAATCGTCATCGAACTTGTCAACAAGCTGCCGGAGGAACTGCCGCTGGGGGAAATCGCGCGGGAGATTGAACTGCTCGCAGGCATCCAGACCGCCCGCAAACAAGCGCGCCGCAGCGAGGGAATTCCGGCGGAAGCCGCCCGCAAGCTGGTTGACTCATGGGCTTCAAAGTAGTTCTCACGCCGCAGTCGCTGGACGATTTGGAAGAAATCGTCACCTTCATCGCCAAAGACAATCCCGAACGCGCCCGCACTTTCGGAAATGAATTGATTGACCGGGCGCTTTCCGTTGGTGCTTTTCCCGAACTTGGCCGCATGGTGGCGGAGATTGGCGAGCCTGCCGTCCGCGAAATAATTCACGGCTCCTATCGAATCATCTACGAACTTTTCCCGACCAGGAAACAATTTATGTGCTGCGCTTCTGGCACGGAGCGAGAGGGGAGCCGGAAATCAAAGCCAAGGAAATCAAAGCCACGTCGTGATTTTTCCCAAACTTGTGTACGAGGAAACTTTTACGCAAAGGCGCGAAGGCGCAAACATGTTTTGCCTCACGTCAACGCAACTTTGGCTCACATATTCACGGAAACCGCTTCCGACTCGCATTTTTCATTTCCACACCCGCACCGGCCTTCCTCCTGATCGCTGAAATCGTGTTTGTCCCAGTTCGGGTCGAGGCCGAGGTCCTTGAGCATTTGCAGGTCCTTTTCCACGGATTGGTTGAGCGTGGTGAGATAATTACCCACCATCAGCGCGCTCGCGCCGGCGGTGAAGACCATGCTTTGCATGTCCCGCAGATTCACGGTGCGCCCGCCCGCAATCATGATTTCCTGCCGCGGCAACAGCAGCCGGAAACACGCGATGGTCTTAAGGATTTCCAGCGGCGGTAACGGCGGGTTCTTCTCGAACGGCGTGCCGGGAATGGGATTGAGAATGTTGATCGGCACGACGTTCGCCCCCAATTCACGCAATGAAAGCGCGAGGTCACATCGATCTTCCCGCGTCTCGCCCATCCCAATGATACCGCCGGAACAAATCTTGAGCCCGGCTTTTTTCAAATAGCCGATCGTCTCGAGGCGGTCCTCGTAGGTGTGCGTGGTGCAGGTGTTCGGAAAAAAGCGGCGCGAGCTTTCGAGATTATGGCCGTAACATTCGAGGCCGGCGTCCTTGAGGCGGTCGGCAACCGCCTGGCTTTTGATGATGCCGAGCGAGGCGTCGGGCCGGGTCTTCCCCGTGGCCTTCAACTCACGGATGCGGTCGCACACCTCGTCGAGCATCGGGCCTTCCTTCAATCCCTTCCACGCCGCGACCAACCCAACCGCGGTGACGCCGTGCTGGTTCGCCGCTTCGGCGGCCGCGAGCACCGGCTCCGGATCCACGAAGCCATATTTCGGCGAGCCGGTCTGATACGCCGACGATTGGGCGCAGAAACTGCAATTCTCCGAGCACGCGCCCGCCTTGGCGTTGACGATGGAACAAAGGTGGATTTTGTTCCCCTTGAAATGTTCGCGGATGCGGTTGGCCCACGAGAGGAGGTCGAAGATGTCGGCGGAGCTTTCGAGCTGGAAGAGGAAGAGCGCCTCGTCGCGGTCAATCCGTCCGCCCGCCAGCACGCGCTGGCCGAATCCGGCAATCCGCGAATGGTGGGTCACGTCAACTAGGTGCGAAGTCATGGTTGACAGCATAACGGATCGCGCCGTTTGTGCAAGCGCGGTGTGGTGAACGGGTATGATTGGGACCCATCTCCGTTTCTTGCAGACCGGCCTCCCACCGCCGCAAACCAGAGACCAGCTCCCAAATTCAGGGTTGCACGAACGCTGCGGCGATTTAGACTTGCAGTGAATTCAACCCATAAACTTGTACCCATCGCGCCTATGAAGCCTTCATCCGCACTCTCCCGCCGCCGGTTCCTCGCCACCAGCGCCCTCGCCCTCGCCGCCCCCCGCGTGTTCACGGCGCAAAAATCCGACACCCAACTTGTGATTGGCACCGGCGCACACCGCTACGAGGTGCTGCACAATTGGCCGCAGTTGCCGGATAAATATTCCTGGCAGACCACGCACAACGTCGCTGTGGACCGCAACGGTCTGCTCTACGTTATCCACGAGGGCCGCGAGAACTTGAAGGATC